>CAZPYQ010000010.1:0-22529 GCA_964590585.1 uncultured Planctomycetia bacterium
CTTCTCTCGTTCCGCCCCAATCTTCCTTGCTCTCGACGTCCATATTTATCTCATCGGGCTTGCCCCACAGCGACTCCACCTCTTCTTTTGACATGCCTATTTTAAGAGACGTCGTACCGAGGGGATGCTTCAAAATCTCCTCCGGCGTGGGCGGGTTTATACCAGCACAGCCGAGCAGGGCCGCCATCATGACCGATATGCCGCATTGCAATAAAACCTTTGACACTTTCTCCTCCCTTTCCCTTTTATAAACGGGTAGTTTTGCGACTGTAAGTATACCACACAGCCCACCCCACCGTCAATAATTACCGGTTTTCCGCGTCTTTTAAGTATACCATATCCCTCTTCCATAGATAAACGGGATCCTATCGGCGGAGGATAGTCAGGATCGCCGCGTTCAGGACGATTAGAACGGCCAGGGTCTGGTATATGCCGATTATAGGTATCACTATGGCGCTCGCCAATAACGCGCCGGCGGCCGACCCCAAGAGATCCATGCCGTATAACCTGCCGCTTAAAACATGGGCGCGGCCTTCCAGCGCGCCGTTTAGATATACCTTGTTTGCAAGCGGGAATATGGCCCCTCCGGCGATACCTGAAGCCGCCGGAAGCGCTAATGATATTATGACCTCACCGAGGGCGCGCGGAAAGGCAGAATACGCATCTTTCAAAACGGCCAATATAGGAATAGAGACGGCAAGATATATTATGACGGCTGCGACCAGCCATTTAAGCGCCTTCATCGGTTCCTGAATGGCCCTAAGCCTCTCCGTCATAATGAAACTGCCGAAGCTTAAGCCTCCCATGAACAAGGTCAATATAAGGCCAACTTTATAATAGACATAACCGTAAAGGATCTGGAATGCCAATATCAGGATTATCTCAAAGGCTATCTGCGTAAGCCCGACAAGCCCGATTGCGGCCATGATCCGCGGCCTCCGGCCGGCCCTGGCGAGGCAGGCGAGTATAAAGAGCGCCATAAGCGCCGAAAAAAACCATATATGCCCGGGCCTTAACCGCCTTAATAGAGGCGCGAACATATCCCTAAAGTAAGAAGTCCACAATATGAGATCATAGTAATAAGAGATCGGATGGTAATCTGAATTAACGCTTGTCGTCTTGCGGGAATCCAGCCGCGAATTAATGTAGTCTATATTGCCGGGGCTAAGCCGTGATGCGAGATAATACCCCCTTACATACTCTGCCTCTATCTTAAGATCCTTTAATCTTTCGGTAAGCATCCCGATGTCGAAAGCCGCGCCGCCTGCCCTCTTGGAGGCCAGGAATATCGCCCTCGCGCCCGGTACGATCGAAACGTCGGGAAATATGCCCTTAACCGTCTTGTACAGGGAGCTCAAATATCTCGCCAGATCCCGGCCTATGTAGCTTTCGCTTGAAGTGGAGGCAAAAGACAGCATACCGCCTTCATTCAATATCCCGAAGGCCTCTCTAAAAAATTCTTCGGTATAAAACCTATTGATCTGGGCGGTGTACGGATCAGGCAGATCGATTATCACAACGTCATATTTCGCTCCGGCCCTCTTCACGAAGAGCCTGCCGTCCGTGTTGAATATACGGACCCTCTTGTCATCCAGATACCGCTCGCTTTGGCCTTTAAGGGCCTGGCGCGCCAGGGATATCATGGCCGGGTCAAGCTCGATATAGTCGATCTCCTCGACAGGATACTTAAGTATCTCCTCCAGCGTACCGAATGCGCCGCCGCCTATCAGAAGGACCTTTTTCCGTGACCCGGAAACAAGCATTGGGAAATGGACCGTCTCTTCATGCGTGGCTTTGTCCGGATAGGTCGCGACATGCAGGCCGTTATTAAAAAAAGAGAACTGATCGCCCCTTTTAATCACCGTTGTGTGGCCGTATACAGAGGAGGCGGTTTTGTAGATATTCAGGCCGGAGAACTCCTTTTCCAATGAGACGCGGTCCGCCTTGTACAAAGCGCCTGTACCATAAAAGACCGCTGCGGCGGCGACCAGTGAAACGGCAGCTACCCGAAAAAAGACCCTGTATCTTTTGAATCCGTCCATGGCGCCGGCCAGGAGAAATACCGACACGGCGTTAATCAGAGATATTATGAGCGCGATTTCCAAGGTTTTCAAAAAACGTAAAAATATCGCGCTTACCGCAAGACCGCCCAATACGGAACCTGCCGATTCGAAAACAAACGTCTTTCCCGACCTTGTATAGGGGGCTTCGGAAGGGTATACCCTGCATCCCAGAGTAAAGAGATAACCGGTCAAGAGACAGATGGGAGACAAGATAACCGATGCGGATATGGTAAGGATCCACATGCCCGCAATCTGCCCGGGCATGACTCCAAAAAATGGCTTTATGGCCCTGGTCGCCAGGATAGAGACCGGCACGATCAGAGCCAAAATAAACTGAAAGGCGCCGAACTTGAATATGCCTCTGCCGGGACCCGTAGCGGAATAGGCGCCCAGTGCCATGCTTCCTAAAGATGTTAAGACAAGCCATACCGCCAGAAGATATCCGTAAGACAGCTCATTGCCGTAAAATACCTCGAAGAACTCGCGCATCAATATTATCTGTGACGCAAGCGCTGTCGCGCCTGCCGTCATTATGGCGAAGGCTATCGACGCTTTGTTTACTCCAATCCGTGTAATCTTTTTTTTAATCTGCGCAATCATCGTTTAAATTAAAAGCAGGGCCACGGAAGTCATAGCCCTGCTTTTTTGATAAACAATCGAACTCTTTTTATTTGACCGTCTTATCGGCGATAGAAGATGCCGCCTGATCAGACATCGATAGCGTCCGGACTGACATAAGCCTTTTCCGGGTCCCCCACAGGAGATGTAACAATATCAGATATGCCCGATACGGTCCTGGGGAATGCCTTCCCTAATCCTTCCAACGTACCGACTGTTATACCCAGGAAAGGATTCTTCTTCTCGCTGGTCGTGCTAATTATGGATTTCGGGATCTCGGTCCACCCGAAGAGTACATTGTGTATTCCCCTCTCTATCTTTGCGGCCCCGGCGGCTGCCCTGGGATGAAGCGGAGTAGCCCCTGCCATACCGCTCTTATTCGCAGGCGTAAAATTAGTATCCGCCGCATAAGATAGCGCGGTAACACAGATAACCATTAATAGAATAAGACCCATGTTTACAATCTTCAACATACTTCACCTCCTTTTATTTAATATTTTGTTGTTAAGTATATCATATATGCCCCTCAAAAGCAAATCTATTTCTCCGCCGCGGGGGCAGGTTCTTCTTCTTTTGCCTCCAAAGGCCCACATTTAAGCCAGCCGGTTATGGCGTCCATAAGATGGGCGTCCGCCTCATATACGATCCTGTGCCGGCCGTCGAATTTTCTCTCGCCCAAATAATGCCCCAGATAGCCGAAATATATAACCTTCCCCGCTGCGTTCCCGGAGGCCTTAAGGGCCTCGTCCAGCAGCTTGGAATAGTCGCTTGGCACCTTTTCGTCGTTATTTCCGTGCAATAAGAGGACCGGCACTTTTACACCGGCTATCTCCTCCAGAGGCCTCTCATCGAGCTCTTCCCGCATCTTCTTTAAATAACACCTCATCCCCAGAAACGAGCGCCAGCTTCTATCCGTACTCTTGACTATTTCAACAGCCTCCCTTTTTGACTTAATGGCCAGCTTTAGATACTCTTCGGACCAATTCGCCCGTAAAGCGGCCGTTTTAAGGGCCTGGAAGTTTGACGACTCTTCCGTGGTGAATGCCAGACCTGCCAATATTATGCACCCTTTTACCCTATCGTCTCGAGCCGCTACCCTGGAGGCGAAGTATCCGCCTTTTGAAAAACCTATCAGCACAAGCCGGTTCGCATCAACTTCCTTCTGCGCGCACAGAAACTCCAAGGCCGCCTTTATGCCTTTCTCCTCGTCCTGATCGCTCAGAGAGTCGAAATTACCCGATGAGGCCCCTACCCCTCTCTTGTCAAATCTTAAAGTCGCACATCCTTCTTTTGAGAGACGGTCCGCCAACTGTTGAAATATCCCCATGAAGTCGCGGTCGTAAAGCCCTGCATCCGGGATCAGGAGGACCGGCCTGGCGGGGGTCTTCTGAACCGGAACGGTCAGGGTGCCCGCCAAAACCGCATCATCGTTCTTGAAACTCACGCTCCTGGAGGTATAGGCGGTGCTCTCAATCGTCTCGGTCTTCACGTCGAGTCTTTTAGGCGAAAAGACCCTCGTGTACCTTAGGTTGCTGCCGGGCATCTCCACCTTCACTATAGAACGGTCCGCCTTGGAAACCCAGACCGTTATCCTTTCAAGACAGCGCGCCTTCACCAGGAGACATTCGCACTTAATCCTTCTTCCGTCAACCTTCAGGTATTCGTCTCTTATCGACGTGAATGTGATGAGCATCTTCATGGGCGGCAGGCTCTTATCGAAATACAGAAGCACATTGAAGCCCTGCACCCTGCCCTTCCCGAAATCATAGTTTTCTATTATAGGCAGATAAGTGACAAGAGAATCCTTTTTAAAAATAAAAGCGTCTTTTTTTATCGGCATGTTTCTCAAATACGCAAATCTGGAATCATAGTCAGCGGCGTACGAAACGACGCCTTCCTTGTTCCTTAAGACACGGCTCTCTTTTTCCCCCAATCCCGCGGCATCCTCGCGATACTCATTCAACAGATAGCCTTTGTCGAGGCTCAATTTGACCTTTGATTCCGTCAAGACGGGATCGAACGGCAAAAGGACGTTCGCCTTATAGATGGTCTTGTCTTCTGTAACATACCTGTCTACTCTCAAAGAACCGGACGGCTTGTCCTCAAGCTCAACAGTGTAATAATATGTCTTGCGCCTCTCCTTGTCCAGGTAGAAGAAGGTAGCGACTAATATAAATACGCTTAAAACGAACAATATCGTCAAAGTTATGTAGAGGTTTCTCATGCGATATCCATCGATTGTTATCGCCTTACAGGCCTAAGGAGATAACTTCTGCGGTCAATTTGCCCGACCACCGGGTCGTTTTTTTAGAGGCAGCTTCGTCCTTGCCTCCTTTGCCCGAGCCGGCCGCTTTAAGGAGTTCGGTGGGGCAGTTTGGGACGATGCGTTTGAATGCGCTAGACGAATTCGCTTCAAGGTAACTTTTCTGCGAGCCCGTCAGGTAGGCCCTGGTCATAACGCCCAACTGATCTATGCCGAAGGCCGGTTCCTGCGCCTGAAATATGACCTCGTATATAGAGGCCCCGTCTTCGTCTATGAATTTCACATTCAGGACGATGTCGTAAAGGCGCCGCGTGCTCCGGTTAGCTATGACCCCTTTTATTACGGGTTTTCCCCTCAGGGCTCCGGAAGGCTCTATGCCGTAAGAAAGGCCCCCTATATCGACATATTTCGAAAATATCTTGGCCTCGAGCCTCTTGATGGCATCCGACGAGCCCCTCTCATCTTCCCTTCCCTTTATCTCCAGATACACGTAATATCCTATAAGGGTTGAGGTAAGCGCGACAGATATCACTACCGCAGACAGCGCGACAACTATGATACTCTTGCGTTTTATCAGCATTGCTCTTTGTAGATGCTCCTTATCTTATTGAAGATATCTATATACGCTACCGTCCTGTAATCGGGATAGGTCCATTCCAGCGGCCTGAAGGTATCCTTCTTATAATACAGGGTAATCTCCCCATATATGCCTTTTGAGAGGTAGATTCGGTGCGAATAGTTTTTTGTAGTTAAAAGGACCAGTTTTGAGAGCTCAAGATAGCCGGGGTCTATATTCACCAGCCTCCTGCCTTGCCGTGAAAACCGCTTCTCTATCCTGTTGGTCGTCAACTTAACGCCCGCCATAGCTTCCGGACTGACGAGCCTGGCGAAACTTAAAATCTTTTTCTTAAGCCCCAAACCGAGCTCTTCGTTATAGTAGGAAGTGGCGGTGAAATCCATAAAGGCGCTCTCAAAGTCCAACGGCCCGAACTTTTTGACGAGCGCCGCGCCGGCTTTTTCAGCGCAATCAGGATCGCTTGCTATGAGTCCCGCTATGAGCTTTGTCTTTTTAGGTATTGACGGAGATCCCATCCGAAATCTTGTCCATCTTAAGACGGGATTCCAGGGAGCGTATCAGGCGGTCGAAATTTACCTTTGACCCTTTTTTCACGCCTAAGAATTTTATCCCGACATGGAACATCCTCTTATCCGTATCGCGTTCCTGACCCCTGGCCTCATTGGACCAAAGGACCATGCCCTCTACAAGGATAGGCCCGTCTGACGGGCCCTGAGATATCTCTATGCCCAGGACGGTGCCGCGCTCCAATTTTTTGTCCGCCAATATCCGCATGCCGCGTTCGCATATATCCTTCGACATGCCGCCGTTCAGGTCGCGGCCCTTTTTAATGCTGTATCTTACGCCGAAGGAAGCCTCGAGACGTACATGACGCCTCCGTTCGGCGCCATCCCAATATCTCTCTATGGATGCCTGAGGCATGCCCCTTTTTTTGGCCGCGTTCTCTTCTTTGCGCAACGCAAACAGGATCATGGTCAGAAGCGCTATCAGTAAAAGTTCTATTATAAGCAAGCTGCGTGCCCCCTGCTTACCCTGCGGACGAATACATCGGAGTCGCCGTGTATGTTCAGGGGTTACTTAAGGCGCGGCTCCAGATACTGCGATATCATATCCTTCTCGCGCGCCGAAAGGCTGTCAAAAAATATCGCGACATCATAATGCTTGACTTCACCGTTTATTATGACGGGATGTTCCCTTACCACCACGCCGGTCACTTCAACCGTCCTTTTCCCGCCTTCCGCCCCTTCCGGCTCAGGGAATATCAGTGTAAGCTCCACTCTCGACATAAGCGGCAGTTCCTTTGAGACCTTGCAGTAGACGCCCGACGCGCTTATGTTAAGCGTATGCGTTATCGCGTCGAATTGATCGACCTTTAATTTAAGCGCTACATTGTCATCGGCGACGCGCGGATAAACCCTTCTCTCCGTAGCCATTTTATCTCCTTTGAAATAAATATATCGGTTATAAGATGTAAACTTAAGGCTTACAGCTTATAGCTTAAAGCTTTTTACCCCGGCGGCCAGGCCAGCTGTCTTCCGCCCAAAAGATGCAGGTGCAGGTGAAAAACCTCTTGTCCGCCTTCCTTGCCGCAATTCAAGACTATCCTATACCCCGAATCCTCTATGCCCTTCTCTCCGGCTATCTTCTTCGCCGCAAGGACCAATCTCCCCGCAAGGTTGACATGCTCGTCCGATATATGGGAGAGTCTATCTATATGATATTTAGGCATCACTACGACATGAACGGGCGCCTGGGGTTTTATGTCGTCAAACGCCAGTATCTTATTGTCTTCGAATACGATCTTGGCGTTTATCTCTTTCTTGACTATCCCGCAGAAGACGCAGCCTTCCTTAAACATTTGATTCTCGCTTTTCGCTTTACGTCATGCGTCCTGTGTCATGCGCTCTAACCTATATTCCATGCTGCCCAATCCTATCTCCTCGGCATACCCGAGCTGCGCCGCCCAATCGGTGCCGCTATTCATATCTTTGAAGAAATCCTTCCCATAACTTGCATTCACGATATCGAGCGATGCCTTGTCGACTGCCACAGGATCGAATGATGCGGCTATGCCCAAGTCGTCTATCTTCGGACGCTCGTCTTTCGCCAGGCAGTCGCAGTTTTTTGTTATATGCGTCAGATAATTCATGTAAAAGACCTTACCCTTTAAAGCCCTTATGACGCCATACGCATATTCTACCATCTTCTCCTGTAGATTTTCAAGCGTTTCGCACCATGCGGTATTAAGCGCATTGGTACGGCACACGACCACGCATTGGCCGCAGCCTATGCATTTATCTTTAGATATGCGCGCCTTCCCCTTTTGTATCGATATGGCCGATGCGCCGCAAGCAGATACGCACATTCCGCAGCCCGTGCAGAAAGCCGGCGCCGTTTGCGGAATCGAGGCCGAATGCTGTTCATACTTACCCTGCCTGGAGGCGCAACCCATGCCGAGGTTCTTAAGCGCCCCGGCAAATGACGTCTGCATGTGCCCGGTTACGTGGGTCAGGCATACCAGGTAGTCGCATTCTGTTATCGCCCGGGCGATCTTAACCCCGGAGAAGTGGTTCTTCCCTATCTCTATAGTCTTATACTCTTCGCCCAACAGCCCGTCCGCTATTACTACCGGCGCGCCGGCGCCTTCAAGGGTGAACCCGTGAGCAAGCGCTGTCTTGATGTGGTCTATGGCGTTCGTACGCAGACTCGTCTTGTATAGGACATTCGAATCCGTGAGAAAGACCTTATGCGTCTTTTCGTTAAGGTTCCTAACCACGGTCTTAGCCCAGGAAGGCTTAACGTGGCCCTTATTCCCGTGTTCCCCGAAATGTATCTTTATGCCTACGTAAGAGCCCTCTTCCAGCACCCCAAGGATATCCGCCCTGGCAAGAAGCGCCTTTGTCCGGCGGCTTACCAGGTCTTCATCCGAACTATCCTTGACCTCGGCGAAATATACCTTGCCTGCCACTTGCTATAAATCCCTTTCTGTCATGACAAAAATGCCGCTATCCAGAAAGAGCTGGGCGCAAACACCGTTGCCGCGTTTCATCTTTTTGCCGAACGTGCCGTCATATATACGCCCTAAACCGCAGGCAGGGCTATTAGACTTAAATACCGCCAATTTCACCCCATGTTCCCTGGCCTTTTTTAAAGACGCCCTCGCTCCGGCTATATAATTTTTTGTGACGTCTCTTCCTGCCGCGCTCAAGACCCTGGCTCTGCCCGCAAGCACATCCTTGCCGTCTCCGCCGGCTATCTCCGCCCTGTGCCGCGGCGTGCCCAGGCCGCCGAGTTCTTCCGGACATACAGGAACTGCCCTGCCCCCCTCTACCATATCCTTCAGTCTTTTATCAAGATTATTGCCGCCCTTATAAGTGCAGTTCGCGCCCGTCAGGCACGCGCTCACGATTATCATCGAAGAAATACAATGACCCCTTCCGCTCATTTTTTTGAAAAGCCGTAATAACCTACCGCCTTCCCGAGGTCCCAATACTGCCCCTGATTATACACTACCGGCCTCGCCTTGCCGTAATCTATGTTTTCGTCCTTATCGAGAAGACCTTCGTCTACATGTACGGCGACGACGCGCCCCAGGAACATATCGTGAGAGCCCAGGCTTACCGTATCCTTCAACACGCATTCGATGTTTACCGGGCATTCCTGTATGAGGCAAGATGATACCTTGGACGCGCGCTGCGGGTGGAAATTGCAGGCCTTGAACTTATCTGTATCTTTTCCGGATGTGACGCCGCACAGGTCCGCTTCTTTCAATATGGCTATGGTGGGTATGTTTATAACGAAATCGCCGCTCGCCCTGATGATTGCGTGCGAGTGCCTGGACGGCCTTACGGATATGCTTAAGGTAGGCGGCTTGGATGCGGCAACGCCGCACCAGGCTATCGTTATGATATTGTTCTTTTGGGTGGTTACGTCATGACAACTGACCAGGACTACAGGTACAGGATAGAGCGCCTCGCAAGCGGGAATTTCTCTTTTTGGCATCTATGCGTTTAAAATACTTTCGCCTTTAAGCTGCTTTCTCTTCTTGCTTCTTAAGTGTATTCTTCCAGCACGTCTTGGTGCAGTAGTACTTTCCGTTCCTGTAATAATACTGCTTCTTGCGGATAGACTTATTGCAACTTGCGCAGTTCGAGGGCTTCTCCTTTTTTACGGCCTCTTTAACGGCCTCTGGCGCGGGTGCGGCCTCTGGCGCGGGTGTCGGCGCGGGTGCGGCCTCTGGTTTTGGTGCTGGCGCGGCTACTTTTGGCGCTACCTCTTTTTCGGCGGGCGCGCCTTCCCCGGGGCCTGCTTCAGTAGTCTTCTTATCTTCGCTCACGGATATTATCCTTTTTAAAAGTTTAAAAGGTTGAGGAACTCTCTTCGCGCTTCAGGAACTTCAGCCACGTTGTATAGACATAATCCAATAGACGCGCCTTATCGAACCTGTCTATCTTCGTAAACTTCATCCCTATCGCATAGGGCCTCTCTTCTACAGAGCCCACCCTTTTATTCCAGGCAACCTCGGCGCAGGCGAATATGGGCATATTATCTCCCGGAACATTCAGGTGCAATCCGACCTCGGTCCCTTTGTCAAGCTCTCTATCAACGAGGACCTGGATGCCTTCCCTGCTCAAGTTCCTTACTTCGGAGCTCCCTTTCCCCGCACCCTTTATGACCTCATAGGAACCGTTCATCGCGGTGTCAAAGCGCATAAACTTTCTACGCTCGGCCGTTGTCATCGCTTCCCCCTTTCTGCCAAGCACTATTCTATAATATCTTTTCAAAAAATACAACAAATAAAAAAATAAAGGGATAAAAAGTTATGGCCTTTCTATCCCCTTATTCTTTGATGCCAATCAATTTGGTTAGAGCACTGTCTTTTGCCGAAACTTATTTACCGGCAAGAACGTACTCTGGCTCCAGTACTGGATTATATCCCTCTGGTATCGGGAACGGGAACGTGACGGTTTCATAAACGCCTGCGCCCGTCCTAACGATCGTCATACCTACACCTTTCGCCAATCCGACCGTCAAACCAGAGAGCGGATTATCCTCTACGCTCGTGTCATAGATATTCTTCGGAAGCTCCACCCAGCCGGTCAGCACGTTCGCCACTCCTCTGTACAGCTTCTTCCCCATATCCTGGGCATAGCTCGATGCCGCTATATTGAGCACCATTAATATAGCTAAGCATATTATAATTCCCTTTAATATATTCCTCATCTTGTATCTTCACCTCCTTAATATATGGCTTTTGACTCTTAATTCGGCTATATTATTTTCTCTAAATATATAAAGTCTTATTTCCAAAAAAGTATATCATAGGAACAGTCCTTTGTCAAGGTTTGCCCTTTTTTAATATGGATTCGACTATGCCGGTTATCCTATCCTGATCGGCCGGCCTTATATCTATAAACTCCACCCCAGTATCGTACAGGACATTACCTTTGGATTTTGGGTTCGCCTTTTTCACTACCCATACGATGGTCCCCCCGCACTTTACGGTAGGGCTCATGTCTTCCAGGTTTATTTCAAGGTCAACCCCCTGAAACAGCCCCAGGTCTTCCTTGACCAGGACGCATATCCCGCCGGCGCCTATATTCTCGGTATGGGTCGATATGGTCTTGGCCGTAAGGCGCTTCTTTATGGTTATAAGGCAACTATAATTTGCCCTCGGAAATTTACGTCTATCTATCCCGTTCCACATGAAAAAGCCTCCACGCGTTATTGTTAAATTATACCTTATGCTTCATATATATGCAAGAAAAAATCGGGACGATTGTCCCTAAATTAATTTTCTGCTTTCAGTTGCAACTTAGGCGATTAGAATGTATAATGAAAATCGGAACGCGCAATGTAACCTCGAGGAACGGCTATAATGTACAAGGATTTTTTCGGCCTTAAGGAGAAGCCTTTCAGCGTCACGAGCGATCCGAATTTCATATTCTATAGCCGCGTTCATAAAGAGGCGTTCACGAACCTCCTCTACGGCATAACGGAGAGAAAAGGTTTTCTTGAGATAACCGGCGAGGTCGGCGCCGGTAAGACGACCCTCTGCCGGGCGCTTTTAAACCAGCTTGACAAAAACACGAGGACCGCATTCCTCTTCAACTCCACCCTCCCGGAATCGCAGCTCCTGAAGGCCATGCTTGAGGATTTCGGCGCCCCACCATCGGACAGGGTCAATAAATTCGCTCTCTTGAAACAGCTCAATTCCTTTTTGCTGGCTGAACTGGCGCGCGGCAATAACGTCGTCCTTATAATAGACGAGGCGCAGAATATGAAGCCGAAAGTCCTCGAGGAGATACGGATGCTCTCCAATCTCGAGACCGAGAAGGAAAAGCTCTTCCAGATAATACTCGTGGGACAGCCCGAGCTTAAAAAACGGCTTGATTCCCCGGAACTATCGCAGCTCAGGCAACGCATAGCCGTCAGGTTTCATATAACGCCCTTGGAAAAAGATGAAGTGGACAAATACATATACCACCGCCTTGCCGTAGCCGGTTCCAATGGCGATATAAGGTTCGCGCCGGACGCGATAGAGGAGATATATAAATATTCCGGCGGTATACCCCGCCTCATAAACCTGGTCTGCGACAGGGCCATGCTCCTCGCTTATGTTATGGAGACTAAAGACATAACGCTTCCCATGATATCCGCGAGCATAAAGGAAGTGGAAGGCAGCAACTCAAAATGAGTATTATAAGCGACGCCCTGAAAAAAGCGGAGAATGCCAGAAGGATCGCTCTTGGAGAAATCCCGACGAAGCAAGAGCCGGGAGGAGAGGAGCGCGCGCATAAAGACGCCCTGAATAAAAACGGACCCCGTCCCCAGGAGCGGTTTGGGCTGGCGGTATTTTTCGTATTGGTCCTGGCGTTCGTGTCGGGCTGGTACCTCCTGTCCAGGAAGAGCGCCAAAACCGAACCGGCTGGAACAACGGCGAAGCCGGTTATCGAAACGCCCGTAAAAGCCGAATCGGTTCTGGACGTACCGTATGAAGGGGTCATATATAAATCTGAGAATACAGGGCCTCTCCTTAAGCCCGACCTGCCGACGCCCGCCACCCCTCCGCTTCTTACCTTGAACGGAATCATGTATTCCGCCCAAATGCGCTATGCGGTGATAAATAACGGCATGTTCCAGGAAGGCGACCTGGTGAATGGCGCGAAGGTTATCAGGATAGAGAAGGACACCGTGATATTCAATTATGAAGGGTCGGATTTTACGCTGACGCTAAAGAAGTGATCTCTCTTTTAAACTCCTGCGGCATCCTTACGGGTTTTGTGGAGGCGTCGGTAAAGACGTGCGCCGTCTTTCCCGTCGCGGCTACCTTGCCGTCCAGTAATACCTTATAGTCAAAAGATAGGCTCGTATTCCTTATCCCGCTTAATCCCGCCTGGATGGTGACGAGATCGTCGTAACGGCATGGCGATTCATATTTGCAGGACGCTTCTACGACCATGAGACGGTACCCCTCTTCCTCCATTCTCCTGTACGAGAAACCCGCGCTCCTTAAAAACTCCGTCCTCGCCACTTCGAACCACACCAGATAATTGGCGTAATATACAACACCCATCGCGTCGGTCTCTTCGTATCGAACCCGTATCGGGATCTCAAATATTTTCATAAAACGTTTTGGATTACGCGGATTTTAAAAAGATTGCGCGGATTTGCAATCCAGGAGTAATCCGCATAATCCGCTTCTTAATCTGTGTAATCATTCTTTTATAGCGTCAGCATGAGCCTGTGTATCCTGAATCCGCCCATGTCTATGGATTCTATCTCCCTGAATCCCTTCTTTTCGCAAAGGCCTATCGCCTCGCGCATCCTGTCCGTACACCTGAAGATGACCCTCTTGTAGCCCTCTTTCCTGCAGAAGAGAAGCGCCTCGTCGAGAAGCGCGGAACCTATCCCATGTCTCCTGTGGCCAGGGGAAACGAAGAGTCTGCGAAGGAGCGCCGAATCTGCGTCGTCCTCCTTTATGCCGACGGTCCCGACTACGGCGCCGTTGTCATCGCTTACCAGAAAGAAGTCTTTTTTTCCGCCGTAGACTTCGCCTATCCTGTCAAGGTCGCTGTCAGAATACACGCTCTTGTCGAAAGGATACTCCTTTGTAAGGACGGACAATATGAGATCCTTCGCTCCGGAGGCGTCCTTAGCCTCAAACCTTCTTATACTGTATTTCATATTCACCTCTTAAGATACGTTTACGTAAACGTTTCTCGATCTCGGCCCGTCGAACTCGCAGAAATATACCCCCTGCCATGTGCCAAGGGCCAATTCGCCATTTTCTACAAATACCGTGGATGCCGCACCGACTATCGTCGACTTTATATGGGCCGCCGAATTGCCCTCCGCGTGTTCGTAAGCGTCATCGAAAGGAACTATTTTATTCAATTCATGTAATATGTCGTCGCAGACGCTTTTATCCGCGTTTTCGTTTATGGTTATTCCCGCGGTCGTATGCGGGACAAACACACGGCAGACGCCATCCCTCACTTTGGAGTCTCTCACCACGGCCTCTACCTTGGATGTTATGTCTATGAGTTCTGTCCTGGACTTCGTCGTGACGCATATCTTCTTGAACACCTGCATTGCCCTCAAACGGATTTCTTCAGGGCCTCCCTGATTAAAGACTCATCGACGCCCTTGACCACCCTCGCCCTGCCTATGCCTACCGGAAGCACGAACCTGTTGACATCGCCGCAAAACTTCTTATCGTGCAGGTGCGCCTCGTACAGCTTCTTCAGATCAAGCCCTCTTATCGAGACCGGCAACCCGGCCCTTTCGATAAGGCGCCTTATCTTGAGAGAATCGCCCTCTTTCAAAAGCCCCATCTTAACGGCTATCCTGTTGGCGGCGACCATCCCTATGGCCACGGCCTCGCCGTGCGCAAAGCCTTTTGAATAACCCGATGCGGCCTCGACGGCATGGCCGATCGTATGGCCGTAATTTAATATCATCCTTATACCCTTTTTATCATACTCGTCCTTTTCGACAAGTCCTGCCTTTATAGCGCTTGAGCGGGATACGATATGTTCCAACGATTTCTCGTCATGGTTAAGCACCCTGTCAATATTCTTCTCGAGATATTCGAAGAGGCGCCTGTCGGCTATAACCCCGTATTTTACGACTTCGCCGAGTCCGCTTACCAGTTGTTTCATGGGAAGGCTTTTTAATAACGCTATATCCGTTAAAACCATCTTTGGCTGGTAGAAAGCGCCGACCAGGTTTTTGGCGGCAGGCAGGTCTATGGCGACCTTGCCGCCTATGGCGGAATCAACCTGGGCCAGAAGGGTGGTCGGGACCTGGACGTACGGGACCCCTCTCTTATAGACCGAGGCGATGAAACCTGCCGTGTCACCAACCACGCCGCCGCCGAAGGCCATTATGCTCAAATCCTTCCTCTTGTCGAAGGAGCTTATCCTCTCTACCACTCTGGCAACGACGCCCTCTGACTTGGCCTTCTCGCTGTCAGGTATAAGTTCCACGCGCGGAACGAAGCCATCTTTGGCCAGTGATTTTATAAGGGCCTTTCCGTAAAGGGCCCTCAATCCGGGATTGGTTATGATTATTACATCCTGTCCGATGGAGAGACGTTTAAGATATCTCCCGATTTTTTCGACGATCCGGCGGGAAATAACTATATCGTATGACCTGCGGGGCAGCCTTAGATTTATTATCCTCATGAAACGACGCTTCCTGTCGCTACATCCTTATCGGGGACAAGTATCGCAAGGCCTGCCGAGTCCTTGGACGCGAGCAGCATTCCGCTCGATTCAACCCCTCGTATAAGCGACTTCTGAAGGTTATTGATGATTACTATCTTTCTGTTAACAAGCTCTTCCGGCTTGTAATAATTCTTTATACCCGCGACTATAGACTTCTCTTCGGCTCCCGTATCTATGGTGATGACATATAGCCTGTCGGCGTTCGGATGCGGTTCGACCTTCTTGACGAGGGCGATCCTTAAGTCGAGCTTCTTGAATTCCTCTAATGTGATCTCTTCCACAATCTTCCACCTGAAAACTAACAACTAAGAACTAACAACTAAGAACTATTTTTTCGGCTTCGCCTCTTTGGTCTCGGCCTTCTTCGCCTCGGCCTTCTTGGGTTCTTGCCCCTGCGCCTTTTGAGCGGCCCCTGTGTGTCCCGTACCGGGAGCGGCCGCGCCTCCTGCCGGCGCGGCGCCTTCCGCGGCTTCGCCTTCCGCGGCGGCGGCAGCGGCCTTTTCTTTCTTTATTTTAAACTTCAATATCTTGACCTTGGGCAGCCCGAAGACCGACTCCTCCTCGTTCCATGCGCCCTTCTCTTTAAGGATGCGAAGCCTCTCGTACCTCTTCAAAACCGACCTGTGCTGCTTCATCTTGTCAGATGATTTAAGACTGGGATGTTGCGACATCTCTTCCTCCTTGTAATAGCGTAAACATCCAAAAACCAGTAACCGGAAACCGGATTCCGGCTACTTCCTTTTAGTTATCCTGCTTACAGAACAATTCTTATATCTGGACCTTAGGCGGTCCTTAACAAGGGCCGCCTCGCCTGGCGACGAGAACCTTCCCACGCAGAGATTCAAAGAACCCTCTCGCCCTATGAGGAAAGCGCTATAACCGTCCTTGTTGAGCCGTCCCATTTCGGCGTCGGCCGCAGACCTCTGCCTATAGGTGGCTATCAGAACGGTATATTGCCCGCTGTCAAGAACGGCGGTCCGTGAGGACCTTGCCGTTATCTTATCGCCCTCGTGCCTGGCTATAGCCTTGCCGCGCTCTATGCCAAGGGCATGGACTATCACCAGGGCCATGATGATGCCTATAGAGATAAATACGACCTTCTCCAACGGCATGACGACCGAGGCGGGCCTTGCCAAAAGGCTGTGAGGCGCCTTTGAACGCCGCTTGCCGTCCTCAAACTCCTTGAAAAGTTCGTGTTGCATCTCCTGCTCGTTCATAGGCCAATATTATATCATGAGAGTTTTATTGTTTCAATTCTGTTTTAGCGTAAGGCTTATGGCATATGTTTTACGGTTTATCTATTCGTAATGTTCAGCCTGAAAAGCTTCCCCGTAAGCTGAATGCCCGGAGATCTGTAGTTGCCTTCTAATTTGACAGACAGCGTTTTCCACGTATCGTCTTCGTCGCTAAGGACGGCCTCCGTAAACTCGTCGGGCAGCTGCCGGACCGCGTTTTGAGAAAAATAGATCTTTACGGAAAGTTCTATCGTATCGTCGGCATTGATATTGCCGCTCAAGTAGAACTTAAGGTCTTTGCCCGCGGCATCAAGCTTCTTTATCGCCATAGCGCGCCCATTAATGACAAGGTCACCCTCTATGTCAGAGTAGCGCCAGGCGCCTTCAAACGGGACGAGCACCATGGCCGAAAGAGGGTCTGCGGACGGCCTGCCTGAATCACCTATTTTTTTGAAACGCGCGTCTTCCAGATTAAAATATATCTCCAGCCCTTTTTTAAAAAAATCCTTGAGCGCCGGTTTCAAAACGGCTCTTTTACAATAAAGCCCGACCCCTCGCCTATTCTCCGCCAAAGACAGGTCGTCCAACACAATGGCGCCGGCTTCCCTATACAGTCTCGAATAACCGGTCTCTATACCATTATATCTGGAGACCGCGAATATAACCATCCTGTCGAAAAAGGCGGCGGTAACCGCCCCCAGGGCGACAATCGCTATAACCAGGGTTAAAAATATCCTTATCCTCCCCTTTTCCGCATATCCGTTCTCTGTGCTCCGTACTCTCCGCTCTTTCACTTTCACCCCCAACATATCCCGTCGAAATCGCAGTTCCTGCATTTGTTCCCGTCCCTTTCCGGGAGCTTATCGAATTTCAGGGCCTGCATATCCCGCCATGCCTTAACTATTATGCCCTCAAGCTCTCTTACCATACCATCACTTATCTCGACTTCCTTATTAACAAAGTCTCCCTTCTTCAGCCCGAGTTTTACCATATTCTTGGAGACGGGTTCTATGAATACGAGCACGCCTTTAGCCACCCTATATCGCCCGGAGGCGGTTCTATCCCGTTCGAAGAGAAGCTTATAGGCGACGAGCTGCCTTAAGTATTCGTCGCAATCTTCCCCGGCCAGGTCCCGGCACTCTTCCAGATATCTTATATGGTCATCGGGTTTGCCCGTCTTATAATCCAGTATCCTTACAGATCCCTCGCTCCTGTCTTCCGTCTCCACCTTGTCGAATTTTCCGGTAAAGGTTATGCCGTCTCCTACGGTGACGGTTATCTTTTTCTCAAGCTCGATGGGCATCGCGGGGCTTCGCGAAGTCATGTCAAACCATCTCCTGATCTCGCCCAGCTTTTCGACGCACCTCGCCTCTATCGCCCCGTCGACGCCCTGGAACTTAAGCTCTTTTTTGAAGGCGCCGGAGAAATATCTGAAATCAGGGAATACACCCTTATCCATATAGCGCCTGTAGGTCTCCTCGAGCGCCTTGTGCACGCAATTTCCGAAGGCGAGGCTCTGTCTCTTCTTTCCGGGCAGCATAAGGACATTATCATACAAAAACCTCCTCCTGCACGTAAGATAATTATTGAGAGACGTGGGATTCAGGGACAGTCCGGAGACCATATCCCCCAATATCTTTCCGGCATTTGCAAGCGGGTCATTCTCTTCCTTTTTAGAGGCGAGGGCCTTTACCATAATCTCTTCTTCTTTTGACTTGCGCCCTTTATCCGCGGTATCGCCTTCCAGCCGTTTCAGGTAGGAACTGGCAACGTTATCTTCGCCGGGACTGGCCGTGAATATAAGGCTGGACTTCGCCCTCGTGGATGCGACATAAAAAAGCCTTGTTTCGTCATTGAGAAAGAGCTGCCGCGCCAAATTCTTATCGATCACCCTGTCCTTTGTCTTGAAGAGCCCCTGGGGCATGATTATCTTTTCCGGCAATGGCCTTGATGGCCAATTTCTGTTCTCGAGGCAAAAAGGCACGAAGACGGTGTGAAACTCCTGACCCTTCGAGCCGTGCGCAGTCAATATCCTCACGCCATCCTGCGTCATCGTCACAAGCTCGCCCTGGATCGGCAGGCCATTCTCCTTTGCTATCTTAATCTCTTCCATGAACGCGGCCAGCCTCAATCCGGGCCTCGCCGTATCGGCCGACTTCACCCTGTTGACGAACGATGTAAGGGCGCGCAACTCCCTTATCCTTAATATACCCCTTGAAGCGTATTCCTCGAGTATGAACTTTAATATACCCGCATCGTTTATGAACCCGAGGAGAATGTCATGGACGGGCCTCGCATGCGCATCCTTGATAAGCCTGGCGATAACCCATGCCGCGCGGATGAAGAGGCGCGCCTCCTTTATGTCCGCGTCATTCAGCACCTTAAATCGGCCGGCCATATCTTTAGGTTCGATAGACGGGCCCTCCATCTCTCTCCTGGTGAATTGAAAGGCCCCTATAAACTGCTCCAGGATTGTTCGGGAAGGGTCTCCCCCGGCCTTTCTTGAACGCCTTATACTATTGGCATGATTTATAAACCGCAACACGTCGGATATGGGGAGGCGCATATAATCGGCCGAAAGGACCTTGAAGAGCGACAGGTCCTTCTCTCTCATATTGTCGGCCCTCATCTCGGCGAGCTCCAGGGCATCCAAAAGCTGCATCACCCTCCTCTCGCCGCTTATATCCTCCTTGCCGTCAGTCGCGTATGGTATGCCCACCTGAAGGAAAGAGTCTATCAGCCTCAATATATCGCTTCTCCTCCTCACCAATATCGCTATGTTGTTATAAGGGTGGGCGCGCGCCTCTTCATCACAATCGCCGCCTGACTCTATCTGATTTTTTATATCACTTATCCTGTCAAGTATGAATACGACCTCTTCGGCCTCGCGGCTGAATTCCCTGTTCTCTATCCGCTTGCCGCCATAATCCTTGACGGCGATAAGCTCCTTCCGCTCGACCCGTTCGGATTCCGGTATCTTCTCGATTACGGAGGAAGAGAAATCTATGATATCCCTGGAGGAACGGTAGTTGTCCCGTAATGTTATGACCTTTAAGGACGGATAACGTTCCCTTAAGAGTTTGAAATTTCCTACGCTCGCCCCCTGGAATCTGTATATCGACTGGTCGTCATCTCCGACCGCGCAGAGGTTCGGCTCCTTATAATCCAGAAGCGTGAAGAGGAGCCCCAGTTGCGCCTCGTTAGTATCCTGATATTCATCCACCATTACGAACCTATATCGCGCCCTGTATTCGTCCGCCAGCGCCGTTTCCGAGAGGAGCGCCTCGTTGGCAAATATTATCATATCGTCAAAATCATATCTGCCGCGCTCGTCAAATATATTTTTATCCCTGCCCTCTTTAATCTCCTCATACATGCTGTAGGCGGCCCCAAGGGCCTTGAGCCGAACGAGATTCTTTTTATCGGCCTCGGCGCTGGCCGCCTTCAGGCCATCGATATGCGCCTGAAACGCCTGCGGCGTTATGCCGTCTTTTTTGAGAGCGGTTATCTTACTCAATATCTCCTTGAGATAAATGTAAGGGGCGCGAAACGGCCTTATGCCGGAGATGCCGTTTGCGTGGTCCAATACATACCTCATGGCCTTGACCTGCTCCCAATCATCCATCTGCACCTTATCGCCCACATAATTGGCGGCCTCCGCCGATTCCTGGAGTATGGAGTTCGCAAAGCTGTGGAACGTGCCCACCTCTATATCATATCCTTTGAGGCCTATTATCCTGACGAGCCTTAACCTTATCGCCTTGGCGGCCGAGTTAGTATAAGTCAGTATGAGGATGTTTTCCGGTAGCGCCTTGCACCTTTCGAGGATATTCGCGGCGCGGATGGATAAAAGCTGCGTCTTACCCGTCCCCGGCCCTGCGAGAACAAGGAGCGGGCCGCGGACCGTGTCGACGGCCTCTCTCTGCCTGGGGTTCAACTCGTCGTAGAACCTCTTTCTCTCGGTAAACTCTTCGAATGTGTCCATAATTATAATATGAGCGGCAGGGATTTATTCTCAGGAGGCCGGGGCCTTCTTAAGGAGCCTGGCTATTCTTTTGGTGATCTTTCTGTCTGTGGTATAACCGTAGCCGGTTGTAGATGTGGTGCGATAGGCCTCCAGGATCCCGAGCATTACCAGGTCTTCCAGGGCCTTCTTCACGCGGGAACGATCCTCTCTTATCCAGGTTGATATGCCGCGCGGGGTATCGATAGACGCCTGGTTCTCATTGAAGAACATTATTATCTTCCGATGCACCTTCGATGTCAACGCGTTATTCAGCTTCATAACGCTCCTTTGCCAGCATCATCTGTATATCATGTCTTTTAACAATATTGAGGAACACCTCCACCACTTTTGGGTCAAACTGCCTGCCGGACTGCGCCCTTATCTCCTCTATGGCGTCGGCCACGGGCCTGGCGGGCCTGTACGCCTTTGGCGTTATCATGGCCTCGAACGCCCCTACCACCGCCATTATCTTCGCGCCAAGCGGTATCTGGCTCCTGGAAAGCCCCTTCGGATAACCCGTACCGTCATAATTCTCATGATGATGCAATATTATGGGTATGACTGACTTCAGCGCCTTTATCGGCTTGATTATATTGACGCTTCGTATCGGATGTTCCTTTACCAGTTCGTATTCCTCGCCCGTAAGTTTCGTCGGCTTCGTCAATACGCCGTCCGGAACGACTATCTGGCCGGCATCGTGCAAGAGGACCGCGTATTCAAGGTTTCTCATCTCTTTATAGGACAGATGGAGCTCGTGGCCCACCAACGCTATTATCTTTAAAAACGACGCCTTAGGATGGTATGTCCCATGGGCCCTCGCGTTCAAAACCATGGCAAGGGATTTTATGCCTCCCAGAGTCAGCTTCTCCTGCTCCTTGTAAAGCTGCGCGTTCTTTATGGCTATCACCGCCTGTTCGGCGAGCGTAGACATTATCTCCTGATCAAATGAATCAAAATGCTTACCTTCTATCTTGTCATACAGCGTTATAACGCCTATCACGTCGTCATCTATGAGAGGAACCGCGAGATAGTTGTCCCCTCTCACCGGGCGTGAGAACTTGACCGCTTTCCCCGGCGCCCACCTGCCGATCCTGACCTTTTTAAGGCGCGTCTTCGTCTCCCTCAGGTCCACCGTAGCCTTCGGCAGAAGGACCTTCCTCTTAGAATCCAAAAGCTTGATCGAACATCTGTTAGCGCGCATGACCTGAAGCGAGAGCCTCGCTATGCGCGGCAGGAGTTCGCTGAGATCTAACGTCGACGTCAGTAACCTGTGGACCGTATGGACAGTCGAAAGCGCTATGGCCCTGGGCCGGATCGTCTCGTAAAGTTTGGCGAGTTCCAGCTCTTTTTGAACCTCTCTCACCACAGTATCGGTATATGAGGCAAATATGCCCAAAATCCACGGGCTTATGTCTTTTTTTGTGTAGCACGCGCCGATGTAACCATAAACGATATCTCCCTGTGTTATGGGATATACGAACCCGTGCCTCGAAAACGGACAAAGGAAGGTTACGGCCCGCTTAAGCCGCCTTGCGTTGTTCAGGGCATTGCGCACGGCCTTAAGACACGGCAGCTCCCTTCTTATGCTTTTTGCCTGGGACCTTGACTGTTTGGAGATTACGCAGCTGGTGAGGACGGTCTTCTTTAAATCCAGCCTCCTCGGGCGGGGTGTTTCCGACAACCACCACGAGGCGTTGCCGAGGCACACGCCGAAGCATTCCTTCTCGCCTTTAAGGCCCAGGCTCTTCTTCAGCCTTTCGAAAAGCTCCTTCTGGTGTTCGCTTCTGTCTATATGTTCCATATTATCAGGATTATACTATACCCGTTCGTACGGTTCAAAGAATTTCTTGTATTCGTCCAGGGCGTATCTGTCGGTCATACCTGCTATATAATCGCATATCACCCTGTGCTTCTCCTCCCTGGGAAGACGCGCCTGGGTCGCGGGCGGCAGCTGTTCCGGCCGGTCGAGATATACTTTGACAATATTAAACATGAACCTGTACGCCTTATTCGACATCCTGACGACCCTGTAGTGT
>CAZPYQ010000011.1:0-21617 GCA_964590585.1 uncultured Planctomycetia bacterium
GGACTATCTTATCGCTTATGCGGTATATGGCGTTATTCTCGTCCCAGGACTTGTCTTCGTCGAACTCTATGCCGAGCGTCGAGGCCAACATGTCCGCGGCGAGGTCTTCGGCGACATCCCCGGCCACTTTTTCGTTCTCGCCGAACGAGTGGTGCTCGCTTAAATATCCGTAGGCATTCGGATCCGCGGGTATGGCGCAGCCGACGCTGGCGGCTATGAGGCGGTGGGGCTCGTTTGACGTGCACCTTGACATGACCGTATAGGTGACCATGCCCGAGACGAGTTCCTTCAGGCCCTCGTTCCGGGAAACAAGCCTGCATTCGGGAGGCAGTATGCTGGAGACGTGCACGAGGTTGCATTTCTCTATACCCGCGTCGCGAAGCGCCAGCTCAAAGCTCCTCAACTCCGCCTTGTGGGTGCCGACGCCTTTCGTGAAAAATATCTTCTTAGGCACCAGTATGCTCTTTCTGGACATGAGCAGCATCTATCTCTACTCCTTCTATTTCTTATTCCCGAAAATATAACCCAATAATCTGTAGACCAATTTTGCGGTAAGGAAGTCGGAAGACGGCTGGTCATTTATGGGACACAGCTCCATGACGTCGAAGCCGGTGATTCTTTTATCCTTCGCGACCGAACGCAAAAGTTCCAGCGCCTCGTACCACCCTATACCGCCCGGCTCGGGAGTCCCTACCGCCGGGACCAGCGAAGGGTCGAAGACATCCATGTCTATGCTGACATATACGTTATCGGAGAGCGCCTTCGTCACCTCGTCTTTCCATAAGGGCCTGTCCAGTATATCGTATACGTTTACGGATTTTATCCTGGCCGCGTTAGAGTTTGACAAAAGGAAGTCCTTCTCCTCTTTCGAGAGGCTCCGCGTGCCCACCTGGACGATGGGGCATATTTCGCTTATGCGTCTGGCCGCGCAGCCGTGATTATTCTTCGAGCCCATGTATTCGTCTCTCATGTCGTAGTGGGCGTCCAGGTGCAGAACGGAGAGGTTCGGATACGCCTCTTTCATCGCCTTCACGGCGCCCGGGGTTATCGAATGTTCCCCTCCGAGAACGACCGGAAATTTCCCGGCCTTTAGAAGTTCCGCCACCGACGCGGCGACCTTCTCCAGCATCTCTTCCGGGCCGGCGCTTGCCAGTTCGAGGCTGTCGGCGGTGTGTATCCCTATCCTGTACGTCTCCTGATTAAGCTCCTCGTCGAAACGCTCCAGCTTAAGCGACGCGTCTATTATAGCCGACGGGCCGTTCACCGTGCCCTTCTTGTAGGTAGTGGTCTTCTCATAGGGTATTTGTAATATCACCGCCTTCGCCTTTTTGAAATTGGCGTATTCGTCCTCAAGGCCTGCGAAATTTTTCTTTACGATGTTTTGATTCGGAGCCGCTATCAGGTTTTGGTCCATTTACTCCTTACCCCTCATGGCGCTTGAGGCCTTCAAGGTCAGATCCAGTATCTCCAGCGCCGATTTCTCGTCGAGTGTTCCCAGGCCGCAGCTGGACGTAACCATGTTTGAGGATGCAGCCTTGAAAATACCCGACACGCGCTCCGCGCAGGTCTTGAGCGTATCCACCACATCGCGCTCGCTCAGTTTTTTCCCCGGGGGAAGATTGGTCGGGACCGCGCCCCAGGCCACCGTGCCGCCGCGGGCCAAAAATTTGGCTATATCGGCCTTATACAGAAAAAATTCTTTCATAAAAGTATACGCATCAAAATTTAAAATGTCAATCTTCCTTTCCAGTATCATGCGCCAGTCCGTATTGCCGCAGCAGTGGAGCCCCGCGAGCGCCCCTTCCTTCCTTATGGCGCAGGCCACCTCGTCGATAGCGCCAAACGTCTTATCGAGGTCTATATTCACGTAACTCGACCCCACCGAGACAAGGTACGGCTCGTCCATGAATATGATTATATTATCAAAGCCCGTTTCGCGCAATCTCGCTATCTGCCACCGCGCCTTCATCTCGAGAAGCTTTACAACACCCTCGAATAGCTCTGTATTGTATATGACCGACCGTTTTCCTTCGTCCGTGAGCGACAGGGCGAAACTCGCCGGGCCGACGATCTGGCCTTTTAAAAATTTATACCTTCCCCGGCCCGCCTTTACCCTCTCCAAAAACTCGTAAAACCCGGCGGCGCGTTCGCGGGAGACGCTGAAGTATCCGACATCGCCTTCTATGTATTTTGAATAAAGCGCCTCCATGCCGGAGAGCGCCTCCTTCGAATCCACGCTTATGGCGCGCCTCTTCTCGTCAAGTTTTATGCCGGGAAAACCTTCGGAGAACTGGACATACATGCTCTCCAGAAAGGATCTTTTGGGAAGTTGCGGCCAAAAAGGCGCTTCTTTAAAGCGGCCGAGGATAATATCGCAGGATTTTTTAGGGTCGGTGAACGGAACGCTTCCTACACCCGTTGCCTCAAAATTAAATTTCAACTTCTTTTCTTACCTTTCCTGGTAAGAAATATACCATCTTTATCTTGTGTTTGCAAATTAAACTTTCATCGCCTCCAGGCGCTTTATGCGTTCTTCTATCGGCGGATGCGTCGAGAAGAGCCTGGCTATACCGCCCGCGCTTAACGGGTTCACTATGAACATGTGGGCCGTCTGCGGAGAGGCGTTGAGTCCGGAAAATTTGTTCGCCGCCTGAAGTTTCTTGAGCGCGTCCGCCAGGCCCCGCGGGTCCCGCGCGAACGAGGCGCCCGAAGAATCCGCGGCGTATTCACGCGACCGCGATATGCCCAATTGTATCAGCATCGCCGCGAGCGGCGCCAGTATCGTTATGGCCAAAAGGCCGAATATGTTGGAATTCCCGCGGCCCCTGTCACGCGAATAACCCCCGAATATCGCGGACCATCTGGCCATGTTAGCGAGCATCATCACCGCGCCCGCTATCACCGCGGTTACGGACATGATGAGGATGTCTCTATTCTTCACGTGCGCCAACTCATGCGCCAGCACACCTTTAAGTTCATCGCGGTCAAGCGCGCTTATTATGCCCTGGGTGACGCAGACGACGGCGTTGCCCGGGCCGCGTCCCGTCGCGAACGCGTTAGGCGTCGGATTAGGGATCATGTAAAGTTTGGGCATGGGGAGATTCGCCTCTTTTACGAGCTCCTCCAGGATAGCGTAAATCTGGGGCGCCTCCTCCCTGGATATCGGCCTGGCCCTGTACATAGCGAGGACTATCCTGGCGCTGAACCAGTAACTTACGAAGTTCATGACGAGCGCGAACGCGAAGGCGTAAAGCGCTCCCGTCCTTCCGCCCACCATCTGGCCCACCAATACAAAAAGAAGCGTAAGGGCTATGAGGAGTGTTCCTGTCTTGAAATAATTCATTTTACCCACCTCCGTCAGGTTTACTGTGAAAGGTCATTATATACCACTAAAGACGTATTTTCAACTTTTATTGACTTTTTACTTGCCATACCGCATATAGATAAGGTAATATATATATATCAAAATCAGGAGGAAGTATGAGAAAATTTCTGGCGTTATCTATAGCTATTTTGATGATATCTGTCCTTATGCCGAAGGAGGTCTTCGCCGGCGCGTGGACGGTGCCAAAACACCATGTATGGGGCGAGGTCTATACCAAGTATTCGTGGGCAAAGGATTGTTTTGAGGCGAACTGCAAGAGGAACAGGTTACCAGGCCACGCGTGGAGCCAGGAGATACACCTTGAGCCGAAATTGGAATTCGGGGTCACGGACTGGCTCACCGCTTTAGGAAGCGTGGCATGGTTCTGGGGCCAGTATGAGATATATGACAGGCCGCCGGCCTGGGGTTCATACTACGCGAAGAATAACGGCTTAAAATATATCACCGCGGGAGGCAGGGCGCGCCTCTTCACCAATCCGTGCATAGGAAGCGTCCAGGTCAAGAGCTGGATATATCCCGGTTACGATAACGGAAAATCGCCCACCCCCGGAAAAGGGGACGACGCGATAGAGATAAAGGGCCTCCTGGGAAAAAGTTTTATCCTTCCTCTTTATGAAAAGTTCGGCCTCCCCTGTTATGCCGGCGTTGAGAGCGGCTACAGGTTCAGGAACCACCATGTGGCCAACGACGTGCCAATATTCCTGGAAGGGGGGTTCTGGCCGACCAACTGGTTCCTTGTAAAAGGGGAGATAGACAGTTACATAACCGCGCCGACAAGGAGGGACGACCGCAAAGAATCTTACGCCATATGGCGGGCGGGCGGGGTTTACCAGGTATTCGGCGGGGACAGCGTCTACAGAAAAGGCCAGTTATTCAATATCGAGATAACCTACGGACAGACTTTCTGGGGCTGCAACACGACGGCTTATCAGGAAGTAGCATGGAAGGTCGACGTCCAGTTCTGATCTTACCGCTCACGGCTATTTTTTGAGCAGTCTTTCCATTTCCGCCTTGCAGGAGGCAAGCTCTTTCTTCGGGTCCGCGTTTTTAAGGACCACCCTCTGAATAACCTCATCCACTTTCTTTGCGGCGGAATCCCAATCCATGACCGGAGGCGGCCCCTTGGCGTCCCTGGCCTGTTCGATCAATACCCTCTTGAGGCCTTCGTCCATCTCCAGATTATCCCATGCATCCATGTTCGGCGGAAGATAGGTATCCTGCCTCAAAAAAGCGCCCCTGTAAAGCCTCTCTTGCGTCTTAGGAGCGAATAAAAATTTTATGAACTCCCATGCCTCTTTTTTGTTTTTAGACTGCGCGAATATACCCATTATCCTGCCACCCAGGAAAGCCGTCCTCCTGCCGCTCGGCCCTTTCGGAAGAAGCGCTATCGACCATTTCCCGGTTATCTCCGGCGCGCTTAAACGAAGCCCGTCTATCTTCCAGTTGCCGGATATGGCCATGGGAAAATCGCCCGTACGCATACCCTGCTCAAGGGGTATCTTGGTCTTCGGCACATTATATCTGGTATATAATTCCGAGAAAAATTTTATCGCGGCCAAACTCTCGGGGCTGTCTATCGTAACGCTCCTATGGTCAGGGCTGTAATAGTCCCCTCCCGCCTGCCACAGGTAGTTGGAGTATCCTATCCAGCTTAAGGACCCCCAGTCGAAGAGCATGCTCTTTCCTTTTTGGTTAAGGTACGCCAGGAGATTCGCGAGGTCCTCCCACGTATCCGGCGGGGCCGATATCATGTCGCTTCTGTAATAGAGAACGTACTCGCTTATATCGAACGGTATGCCGTATACGCTGCCCTCATATTCTATGGATGCCCACATGCCGGGAAAGACCTCGGACTTTATCCTGCTTACGTCTTCTTCATACTCCCGGCCCAGGTCCACCATGACGCCAAGGCTTCCGAACTCCATCCCCCATGTGAGCCCCATGGTGCCGATATCAGGGGCGACTCCTCCGGCTATCGAGGTGAGATACTTGGAATGCGCCTCTGACCACGATATCGCTTCGCATCTCACCTTTACATTGGTTTCTTTGTGAAACTCCCGCGCTATCTCGGTTATCGTCTGGGCCTGTCCCTCCGATCCGACGAGCCACATCATTATCTCCTTTTCGCCGGAGGAACCCGCCATGCCGGAGCCGTTCGGGGCATCGGGCGAACCGCAGCCTGCCAATAAAAACGCCGCCGTCGCGGCGGCTAAAATCGTTCTCAAACTTTTACTCATAAGCCTTTTCTTCCGGTTTACTCATCTCTGGTTACCGGTTTCTGGTTACTTGCCGATTTTCTAATGTCAAAGCATCTCGACAAACGCCGCCTGCATCGCGAGGGCGGCCGCGCCGAGCGCGACTGAATCCTCGCCGAGAGACGTTGATACCACCTTTACGACCTTGAGCGCCTCTTTAAAAGCCCATCTGTCTATAGAACGCCTCATGGCATTAAGCAGGGTTTCCCCTGCCCGTTCTATGCCCCTGCCTATGACTACTATATCGGGGTTGAGCACGTTTATCAAAAACGCCACCTTGGTGCCTAAATAATCGCCGGCCTCCTCTAAAAAGGATATGGCTGTCCCGTCCTGCGCCCTGGAGGCCTCGATTATCGTCCCAAACGTTATCTTATCCAGGTTCCCTTTGACCAGGTCCAATATCTTCGACTTCGCGTCTTTATGCTGCGAGAAATAGGCGCGGGCCCTTTCGGCCAGGCCCAGGTCTATGCCCCGCGACCTCAAGATGCAGCCGTAGTCGTAGCCGGCCCAGCAAGGCCTGTTCTCCTCTCCCGCGACAGGAGGGTTCAGGTTGAGCTCCCCGGCTACGTTGGAAGAGCCGGGATAGAGTTCGCCCTTTATTATGAGCCCGGCGCCGGAATCGGAACATATATAGACCATGTTGTCTATCCCCGCCTCCAGGCCGAGCCCCGCCCATCTCTCGCCCAGCGCCGCGGCGTTCGCGTCATTCTCGATTATGGAAGATATCCCGAATTCCCGCTCCAGGGTCTCCTGAATGGCGAAATAATTTATCACTGCCCCGTCCATGACCGGCACCCTTACCGTACCCTTGTAGCGGTCCAGGACCCCGCCCATGCCTATGCCTATGGTATAGATATTCTTCTTCTCTACCCCGGATTTCTTTATGATATCCTTGACGAGCGCTATCACCTTTTCCTCGGGCCTCGCGGAATCCTCGATGACCTTCTTGACCTTCGCCTTCGCTATTATCTTCGCGGTGACATCTATGAGGACGGCATCCATATACGCCTCATCCGTTATATGGACGGGGCCGTAGTCTATCCCTATGGTATAACCGCATTTGGGGTTAAGCTCCACCAGTTCGGGTTTTCTGCCTCCGGTGGAGACGTCCAGGCCGCTCTCGAAGACGAGGCCCTTTTTTATATACTCGTTCAGATAATTGGAGACGGTCACTATGTTAAAGCCGGTTATCTTGGAGATGTCGGACCTCGAGATCCTCCCCGCCTTGCGTATCGCCTCGAGCATGTCAAGGCTCCTGCGCTCCTTTTCGCTCAAGCGCTCCTTAAATAATATGGTCCTCATAAATTACCGCCTTTTTTTGACCTTTTAGACAAAAGACCACAAAAAAACTTTAACGGTGGCCCATGGTCTGTGGCCTGTCGACTGCGGACTGTTACCAGCTTGACTCAAGATATATGACCCCGAACGTCCCGGCGCCCTTGAAACCGCCTCGCATGAGCGCCCAGTTCGAAACATACCTTATCCTGCACCAGGTGAAGAGTTTATTTAACGGCTTCAGTTTAAGCATCGGCGAGAAATACCTGTAAAGAAATATCAGAAATAGCGCCGCCCATACGTAAAACGAAGCGCCGTAAATTCCGGAAAGAAGAGAACATACGAGCGATATCGCGAAGCCTAAGCCGAAGATATGCATGAAGTGGTAATCGCCTATGTATATTATGCCCTTAACCGGCGAGGGTATAATCATGGTTATGTATTTAGGAGTATATTGTAACTGTATCTCGATGACATCTTTCGCGTGTTTCAATACGGCCAGAGGGTGCCCGAACCCGTAGCCCCACAGCTGTTTGCAGTAGGCCTGAAGCGTGACCCTGTGCATGTGCTCCACGATAGCGGACGGTTGATAATACAGTTTGAACCCCGCCTTCAGGATGCGAAGCGAGAAGTCAACGTCCTCGCTTGTTATCTCGTGCCAGAACTCCCTGCCTATGGCATCCGCCGCCTTCTTGGAGACGGCGGCGTTCGCGGTAGCGAAGAAAGGACTCATGATATTTCCGTTCACCTCATGCGGCAGGCCCTTTTCTATATCGGGGTAATACCCCGCCTCTCGCATCAGGCACCTGCCTGCGACCATGAGAAATTTAGTCTGTTCACAATAGGCCTCCACCAGGTTATCCGGGTCGGTGCGAAGAGTCAGTATCTCTCCGCCGACCATCCCGATGGAACTGTCGTTTAAAAAAGGCTCCAGCATCTTGTTAACCCAATCCCTCCGGGGCGCGCAATCTCCGTCGGTAAAAAGGATATATTCTCCCTCGGCCACCTTAAGCGCGCCGTTCCTGGCGTGCCCGGGGGATTTGGAATCGGGTATGACGACCAATTCTATGAAAGGGTATTTTTTCTGCCACTCTTTTATAATATCGATGGTCCGGTCGGTGGAACCGCCGTCCGCCAGGATTATCTCCATCCTGTCCTTGGGATAATCGAGGTTCACGAGCGTCTCTAAATTCTTGTCCAGCGTCCTCTCCACGTTTCGGATCGGGTTTATTATCGATACAAACGGCGCTTCTGACATCTTAATACTGCTCCTTTCTCAAATTTGCGAGGCAAATTTGATCCTTAAACAAGCCATGAAATGCGAGCGATTAGCGAGTACTTCGGGCGAAGCGAAGGATCTTTTTTCACCCCATTACCGCTTTGACTTTATGAATACTTTTATCCTTGAAGGGCGTTATCAGGTTTCCGGAGACCTTCTCGCCGTCCACCTCCATGCCCTTTACGCCCTTTGAGACCTTTTTGGGATTGGCTACCGTTATGTCGTATATGGCGCCCCTGAAGGCCCTCCTCACCCTGAACCCTTTCCACGCGGGCGGTATGCAGGGATCTATCAGGAGTCCGTCGTAATCCGCCCTGACGCCCAGGATATAGCTCGATATCGCGAAGAAGTTCCACGAGGCGCTGCCGGTAAGCCACGAGTTCCTCGCTCTGCCGAATTCCGGATGGGCCTTGCCGGCCATGTACTGGGCATACACGTAAGGTTCGGCCTTGTGGACCTCCGGTATCCTGGCCCGCGTCACCGGCGCTATCTTCTTGTAATACTCCATGGCGCGTTCCCCCCTTCCCAGCATCGTCTCGGCTATCATGGCCCAGGGGTTCGCGTGGCAGAATATGCCGCCGTTCTCCTTGAGCCCCGGCGCGAAAGTCCCCACCGCGCCTATCCTGGGGTCGTATTCCGTGTATGCCGGGGCCATAAGCATGACTCCGTGTTCGGAGTTGAGGTGCTTTCTCACCATGTCCATGCACTTAAAGGACCTTTTTTCGTCTGATAGGCCCGCCATGACTGCCCAGACCTGCGTTACGAGGTCTATCTTGCCTTCCCTGTTTTTCGATGAGCCGACCGGCGCTCCGAAGTCGTCAAACGCCCTTATATACCAGTCGCCGTCCCACGCGACCGCGTTTATGATACCACCCATCTTCCCGGCTATCTCATTATACCTTTTCGCGGAACTCTCATCATTTTTAAGGCCGGCCAACCGCGCCAGCTCGCGGGCGGCATAGACCAGGAACTGCCCCACCCACACCGTCTCCGCTTTATCGTTCTTCCCTCCCAGGTTAAGGCAGTCGTTCCAATCGGCGAAGCCCATGAGCGGCAGGCCCTGAGGGCCGCTTTTAGAATATACATAATCGGCCGCCTTTTTAAGGTGCTCATAGATACTACCCTTGCCGGAATCCGCGTACGGCACGACCTCGTCCAGAAAGGCCGCTTCCCCCGTCTCTTTTATATATCCGGCGGTCGAGACGACGAGCCATAAGGGATCGTCCGAGTATCCGCCCTTCTCGCCTTTCCTGGTTAAGGGAAAGAATTGATGATAACTTGAGCCGTTGGCGAACTGATTGGCCATAAGCTCCTTTATCCTGGCCTTCACGCGCTTGGGTATGGCGTGAACGACGCCCAGGGTATCCTGGTTCGAATCCCTGAACCCCATACCCCTGCCTATTCCTGATTCATAATAACTCGCCGAACGGGACCAGTTGAACGTCGTCCTGCATTGATACTGGCTCCATGTGTTCACCATGAGGTCCACCTCTTCGTCGGGAGTGGACGCGGAATAACTCGTGAGGTATTCGTCCCAGTAATCTTTAAGCCTTTGGAACTCACGCCGGGCGTTTTGGACTACCGAATATTTTCTTATCTTGCCGTCTATGTCCTTCATCGCGTTTCCTACGCCGAGGAGATAATTTATGCTCTTCGATTCCCCCTTGCCCAGCGGGGCCTTGTTCCAGAGGGACCCTATCGGGTTGCCGCCCGATGCGTCGGAATTCCTTGACCTGCCCTCTTCGACAGCAACGGGGTTCGCCTCGGACCTGTAAGGCCCCATGAACGCCTCCCTGTCGCCGTCGTGGCCGCATACCCTGTCGCTCGAGGCGAGATACGCGAATCTCGTATCCCCTATCTTCGGCCAGTATCCGGTCAGGTGGTACACGGCGTTTCCCTTCGAGGCGGTCCTGGCTATATTCAGGGTGTATTGAAAGTCGCTGGAATCCATGACGGCGTTCCAGAGGCAGAACTCGGCATACGTGAATATGGAGATGTCCCGCGGAGTCCTGGAAAGATTTTTTATCGTAAGCGACCATATCTCAAGGTTCTCGTTTAGCGGCACGAAGTAAAGCGTATCGGTCTCTATCTCCTTGTATACGCTTTTTATGCGGGTATACCCCATCCCCTGCCTGCACTCGTACTGATATACACTTGCGCCCTTACTCTGTGCTCTGTACTCTGTACTCTGTACTCTTTTTAACACCGGCTGCCACGTCGCCGACCAGAAATCGCCGTCCTTATTGTCCCTCAAGTATATATACCTGCCGGGGCGGTCGGGAGGGATGTTATTGTATCTGAAACGGAGGACGCGCTGTTCCTTGGGGTCCTTATGAAAGCTGTAGCCTCCGGCGGTATTCGAGATGAGGGCGCAATACTCGTCGCTACCCAGGTAATTTATCCACGGAGTCGGCGTATCGGGCCTCGTTATGACGTATTCCCGGTTTTCTTTGTCGAAATAACCGTATTTCATGCTCAGATAAAATTTTATTTAAAGCTATCAGCTGTCAGTCGTCAGCTTTCAGCTTTTGCTGACAGCTGAAAGCTTTTACTGCGCGAGTTTCACATTATCTATATACACCTGCCCCCGGTACATGACACCGCCATTCGACTCTATCCTTATGCCTATCTTCTTCACATCCTGCCGGAACGCGTCCGTTATAAATAAGCGCCAATTGAGGCTATCCGGTTTTAGACTTACCTTTATGACCGTCCATTCTCCGGGTTCCAGTTTAACGGCCTTGTTCATCTCGGTCCACTTCCAGTCCGCGCCTATGGTGAGTATGATTCTAGCGCGCAGGCCCTTCGGGGCGTTCTCCGGCAGAAAGATATCCGCTTCGAGACTGCCGTAGTTCGACCAGTCCTGTATGTCTACCGGGCACTCCACATACGCCCCTCTCCATTCGCGCGTGGACGGAAAATTCACCTTGAATTCCAGCGAATACCTGCCGTGGGAGGCGTGAAATTCCGAGATGCTTATCCCCTCTCCGACATAATCCTTTTTGGCGAGGGCCCAATCAGGCATGGTCCAGCCTTGAGGGTCTTTTTCAAAATCGTAAAGGGTGACTTCATCGGCGGGCGATTCCCCCTGAAGCATGCATAAAAAAGAGAGGCTTAAAAAGACCGCGAAAAAAACTTTCATCTTGCGGCCTTTTTGAATATCGAAGGATCCCTGGGGACTACCGGTTTACTGTACCACCGGGTCACTACTTCCTGGGCGGGCTTGTTCTGCGGCGAGTACCCCTTATTGGAAAGGCCGCCAAACTTTACGTCAGTGCCCCATTTCCACCAGTAGACTCCGTAAAACCATGGTTTGTCCCAGAACCTCTGCAATAACGCCTCGTAACAATCCGCCTGAAGCTTCACGTTAAGCCGCCCTGTCACTACCTCCTCCCACGGAGTCCTCGCGGTCCCTTCCGCGCTGCAATAGCCGGCCTCGGGAAATATGACGGGTTTTTTAACACCCGCCTGGAACTCCTCTATCTCCTCCACCCATCTGTCCCAGCCTGCCTTTATCTCATCCAGGTCGGGCACGTCCTTTTCGGAAAGCGGGAAATACGGGTCTATCCCGACGTAGTCAAGCGCGTCCCAGAATTTTACATACCTGTATTCCTCGTGCCAGTTGGCCGCATAGGTTATGGGGCCGCTATATATATTTCTGACGGGGGCTATTACCTTCTCCCGCCAAAGCCTGTCTTTCGTCGTGGAGACGGACGTGAGTTCCGTCCCTATGCAGAAAAGTTCCACGTCATTTTCCTCGGATATCCTGGCGTAATGCAGGATGAACTTGGCGTAACTGTCGAACCAGGCGTTCCAGGCCGCCTCGGTCGGGCAATATATCTCGCCCCGCCACGCCCCGCCGAAAGAGTTCTCGAGGTCCAGATGGGGCTTTACCATGACCTTCTTCCCCAGGCTGTGCGCGTAATCTATGGCATGGGCGAGGCTCTCATCGCTCGCAGTATCCTTCGTAGGAAATATCCTCGTGGAACAAGCGTTATCCTGGTACCAGTTCACGACTATGGCCACCCATTCGGTATTGGTCTTCATCATGGCCGAAAGCGACTCGTCGGAAGCCGCCGTCAGGTACCTGTCTTTATCCCAGGTGACGTAGCACATGCCCTTTTGCCATTCAGGGACAAAGGCCTTTCCCGAAAAGGTTTTTTTGCCCGCGACGCCGCCGGACTTCATCCAATTAGCCGCAAAGACCGCTGCCAGCAAAATGGCCAAAACTATAATGATACTGCGCGCTTTAGAACCCATATATGCTCCTTTTTTTACTCGGTGCCTCTTATATTATCTATATAAACAGGCCCGGCGTATACCGGTCCTTTGTTGGATTCGATCCTGATGGCCATCTTCCTTACGTCCCTTCTGAAATCATCGTCAACTACCGTCATCTTCCAGTCATCCGTCCCAGGCAGAAGGCTCGCGCTTACGGTGTTCCATTTCCCGGGTGACAGAAATACCGCCCTCGACATTTCCGTGAACTTCCAGTTCTCCCCGACAGTCAATATTATCTTCGCCTTCAGGCCTTCCGGCGCGTCTTTGGGAAGATATATGTCGAGCGATATCTTGCAGTAGGGCCCCCAGTCCATATAGTCCTCCTGCTCCACCAGGCTCGCCTTCCAGGTCTTACCCGGAAAATCGGACATGACCTTAAGGCTTGACGAGCCCTCCCTGGCGTAATCCTTTGATACCTCAATCGTCTTCGTAACATAGTCCGGGGTCTCCAGGGACCAGTCCGGTATCGCCCAATACCCTGTATCCTCTTCGAAACCGTACAGCATAACCTCGCGGCCCGTAGAGATGAATTCCGGATATGCCTTTTCCGGCGCCTCAAGGGACGACGCGGCACTCTTCTCGGGAGCTTTCTGCCCGGCCTTTTCTTCTACCTTCTTACCGCAACCCGTGACGGCGAAAGATAAAGAGATTAAGGCGATAAAGGAATAGATTACAAAACTTTTAAGATATTTCATATACGCATATCCTTTCTCCCGCGAATAAGTTTTCGCGCCGGAAACGATTACTCCGCGCAGGGCAAGCATTAAAGCCTGCCCTGCGCGTTAAACCCTCTCCTGGCACCTAGAGCCTTTTTCTATCTTCCTATGACCTTGATATTGTCGATGTAGATGGGCCCATTGTAAACGGGCTTCTTGTTCGACTCGATTCGAACGTCTATCTTCCTTATGTCCTTCCTGAAGTTCTCATCCACGACCGTCTTCTGCCAGCTGGTGGAACCCGGCAGAAGATCCGCGCTTACCGTCGTCCACTGGCCGGGCATCAGGCTAATCGCCCTCGACATCTCCGTGAACTTCCAGTTCTCCCCTACGGTCAATATTATCTTTCCCTTCAGGCCCTCCGGGGCCTCCTGCGGAAGATATATGTCGCACGTGATCGTGCCGTATGGCGTGAGATCAAATGCCTCGGCGGTTTCAACCAGTGAGGCCGACCATATCTTGCCTGGGAAATCCGATGATACCTTCAGGCTGGACTTGCCTTCCTTCGCAAAATCCTTCGAAGTGCTGATCGACTTTGCGACGTGGTCCTGTTTTTCGAGGGCCCATTCCGGCACCTCCCATCCTTCGGTATCCTTTTCGAAACCGTAAAGGACCTTTTCCACGGCCGCCGTACCGGCTGTGGCGAAGAGCGCCACCACCGCTATCGCGGTCAAAACTAATATTAACTTCTTCATGCTACCCCTCCTTTTTTTTACCCTTGTTTCGCGCTATTTCACCTTCTTGAACCAATCGACGAGAACCTTCTCGCCTTCCTTGCCCCTCAACGTATATCCTAAAGGACCGAGGTCCGGTCTCGGAAAATAGTTCCACCAGTACAACCCCTTGAACCAGCTTCTTCCGGAGAGCGCCAGCATCATGGCATCGAGGCAATCGGACTGTTCCTTCTGGTCCTCTTTTTGGTCCGCAAGGGTCGGCAGGACCCTCCAGGGCTGCATGTTCGATCCGTCTATGGCGTCGTAGCCCACCTCTGTAAATATAACGGGTTTCCCCGTGAGGCCCTTCGCGTTAAAATACTCCTCTATCTCGTCGCCCCTCGCCTTCCACGCCTCGACAAGTTCCTCTTTTGTCGGGTCGGTCTTGTCCGTCAGCGGGAAGTAGGCGTCTATGCCTATATAATCCACCTCGGGCCAGAAAGACACGGTCTCGTATTCGTCCCAGTTGGCTCCGTAGATAATAGGGCCGTTATACAGCCTCCGGACCTCGCCTATTATATCGCTCCACCTCTTCTGCCAGGTTACTATGGTGGTATTCGCGAGTTCCGTTCCTATGGAGAATATCTCGACGTTGTTTTTTGCGGAGAACTCGGCGTAGCGCAGGATGAACCTTTTATAACTGTCAAACCACTCTTCGCTGGGCAATATGTTGGTCCTGAACTCGCCGTCTTCCAGGTCAACATGGGATTTCAGCATCACCTTCATCCCGAGAGAATGGCAGACGTTGACCGCATGCCTTAGCGCCTCATCGCTTATGGTCTTACTGTCGTCCCTAAAGATATCCTTCGCTTCGGCGTCGGCCTGGTACCATACGACCATTATGGCAACATGCTTTACGCCTAGACCCGCCAGGTAGAGAAGCGTCGAATCCGAAACCTTTCCCGCAAGCTCGTCGCGGTTCCATGAAGTGTAATTGACACCCTTCTGAAACTCCTCCTTTGTTATGGGGCCGGGTGACGGGACGAGGACATCGTCAGATACGTTTACAGCCGGCGTGTCCTGCGCCTTGCGCCTGGCCTCGGCGCGTTTCGGGAACGTCTCATCGAGGGTCCTGTCTCCGGGGTTCATGGCCCCGGGGCCGTACATCTCGAACTCCCACATGGAAAATCCCCACTCCGGGTTAAAACGGGCGAGGCCCGTTATCTTTACATATCTAGCCCTGACGGGGTCGAACGCCAGGTCCTCCACGCCACCCTTACCGTCTTTTTTCAATACGACCCGTTTCCAATTTACGGCGTCGTCTGAAACTGATATCTCGTACGCGGTCGCGTACGCCTCTTCCCATCTTATGATTATCTTAGAGAGCGTCTTCTCCCTGCCCAGGTCAAAATATATCCATTCATTGTCTATGCCGGATGCGGGCGACCAACGCGTCTCCAGGTCTCCGTCCACCGGCGCCATCGGGTCGGGTTTCGGCGCCCAGTCGGGCGTGTCCTCAAAACTCGACGCCGTGCCGCTGGCCGCCTTCAGGTATACGAGCTCGCCGGATTGCGCGGGCTTATCGATATTAGCGTTTGAGCAACCCGGGCAAATTAAAGTAACCAGAAACCAGATACCAGATACCAGAACTATGTTAATTTTTTTCATTTCATCCCCGTTAGCGCGATGCCGCGTATGAAGTACCTTTGAAACGCCAGGAAGACGACGAGCATAGGCGTCGTCGCCACCACGGCGCCCGCCATCACCATCGCGAAGTTTGTGCCAAATTGTCCGTTCAGGACCGAAAGCGCCAGAGGAAGCGTCCTCATCCGCGCGGAATTTATGACTATGAGGGGCCATATAAAGCTGTTCCACTGCTGCAGGAAAGTAAATATGGCCAGGGTCGCCAAAATCGGCTTCACGAGAGGCAGTATCACGAGACGGTATATGGCGAATTCGCCGCAGCCGTCTATCTTGGCCGCGTCTATCAGGTCGCCCGGTATGGATATGATAAACTGCCTGCACAGGAATATCCCGAATACTCCGGCCATTTGCGGTATTATGAGCGCATTGTAGGAATTCAGCCACCCCAGTTTCTTCATGAGTATAAAACCGGAGATGAGGTTCACCTGCCATGGTATCATGAGGCTGCCCAGGAGGATGAAGAATATCTTGTCCCGCCCCCAGAACCTGTGTTTCGCGAAGGCGTAAGCGGCCAGCGAGCAGAAGAAGAGGTTCGCCAGGGTGACCGACCCCGCCACGAACAGGCTGTTCCATATGTAACGCGCCATAGGTATCAGGCGGAAGAGGTCCTGGTAAGGCAGAAGCGTCGGATGCCGCACTATGAAGGAGGGCGGATAGGATTGTATCTCCTCTATGGGCTTTACGCTTGTCACGAACATCCAGACGTAAGGTATCGCCATCGATACCGCCCCTATAAGGAGGACCATATAGATTATCGCGTGAAGCGTAATTTTTTGAGCGCGCTTTGATTGCATTTAAATCTCTGGTTTTCCGGTTACTGGCTTCTGGTTACTTTGGCGTTTTCCATCTTAATGCTCCACCTTCGATTTCACGAACCTTCTATTCAATACGGTGACGAGAAATATTATCGTAAAGACTATATACCCTATCGCCGACGCGTATCCCATATGGAACTTCCTGAAGCCCATGTCGTAAAGGTAAGCCACCACCGTAAGGGCACAGTCCAGGACACCCCCTATCCCGAACTCCGTCTCGGTCATTATATATATACTCTCAAAGACCTGAAAGCTCGCTATGAACGACATGATAATAACGAAGACCATTGTCGGCTTGAGGAGCGGCAGTGTTATCCTCCAAAATTTATCGAAGGAACTGGCACCGTCTATCTCCGCCGCCTCATATACGTTATCGGGTATGGTCCTTAAGCCCGCCAGAAAGAGTATCATATTGTACCCCAGCCCCGCCCATATGGACATTATCATGATAGCCGGGAGGGTCCATACGGGGCTCATGAGCCAGTCTACCGGCTTGAACCCGAGCGATATCAAAAAATAGTTTATAAGCCCGTACTTCTCGCCCGCGAAGAGCCATTTCCATATTACGGAAAGGGCTATTACGGACGTCACCGTTGGGATGAAGAATACGGTTCTAAAGAAGTTGCTGAACCTTATCTTCTGGTCGACCGCGATGGCCAGTAAGAGCGCTATTGCTATGCCCGGAGGTATTACGCCCATGGTATAGAATATGGTGTTCCTGACAGACTTCCAGAACCTGGGGTCATTGAGGAATATGTTCCTGTAATTTTCCAGCCCGACCCACTTCGCCGCCTGTATGCCGTTAAATTCCGTGAAAGACCAGTAGAAGGAGGCTATGAGAGGGCCCGCTACGAATACGACAAATAGGACCACTGCCGGCGCGATAAACGCGTAGGACACCGCCTGATTTCTTGCTTTCTGTATAAAATCCTTTTTCATCTCTGGCTTCTGGTTACTGGTTTCTGGCCACTCTACAATATGTCGTATTTCTTCGCGTATGAGCGCGTGAACGCGAAGGCCCTTGGCACGTATTCCATCTCGTCGCCCTTACCCTCATACTCTACGGAGTAATACCCCCTGTAATCGGAGTCCTTGAAGACCTTAAATATCTTATCATAATCGAATTCCTGGGGGTTGCCCGCCTCGTCTATGTCGTGGAACTTCAGATGCACATGTCTGGCGCGCGGCATCGACTTCTCTATCGCGGCGTAATTGTCCTTATCCTGGTAATTGCCCGTATCGACATTTAGTTGAACATAAGGCGAATTCACCTCTTTGAGCAGCCTGAATGTCTCAACGCTCGTAGGAAGGAAACCGCCGTCATTGTGGTATTCTATACATAGCGTTATGCCGGCGTCTTTCGCGTATTCGGCGGAGCGTTTTATGCTCTCGACCATTCCGGGCCATAAGCCGGCCTGCTCCTCCTTGGGCGCCCAGCCCGCGAATATCCTGACCACCGGCGTCCCCAGTATATACGCGCAGTCCACCCACTTCTTTATGGTGTCGACCTCTTTATCGAGCGCCTTTCTGTCGGCCTGGCCGAAATTATTTCCCGGCGAGAGGCACGCGGCCGTCAGGGTCAGATCCGTCATCATCTTCTTTAGGTCCGTGAGGTACTTCTTATCGGTCTTTGGCAGGTGGTCGGCGATTATGTCCACGCCGTTTAACTTAAGTTCGCCCGCGGAAAGCCTTATGAGGCCCTCGAAGTCGATTTTGCCCGCCTCAAGCGTCCTGTGGTAGCTCCATGTGCATAGGCTCAATTTCATTTCACTTTCACCCACTTACCCTTCGCCGCTGACTCGTACGCCGCGATGATGACCTTCATCGTCTCCCTGCCCTCCTCGCCGGAGACGAAGGGCCTCGTCCCCTTCTCGACGCAATCTATGAAATAATGCACCGCGTTCTCCCAGCCGTCTCCGGAACCGAGCTTAGGTACGATATCCTCTGACAGGCAGTTCGGATCTTCCCCTTTGCCTACCTTCGCCATCCTGGCCACGATAGGCGTAGGAGAGCCTATGGCCGTGAGCAATTTGCCGTTCTGGCCGTACGTGAACGTGAGGACCTCGTAGGGCCTCGTCGTCCATGACGCCTCGAAGTGGCCTATCGAGCCGTCTTCAAACCTTAAGAGGACGCTGCCGTTATCATCGACAGAAACGGGTTTCTCTATCGTCTTTATGTTAGCGCATACCTCTGTTATTAGCTTCCCGGAGAACCACCTTATCAAGTCCAGTATATGCACGCCTACGTCTATCATGGCGCCGCCGCCGGACTTCTTCTTGTCGTAAAACCAGTGTGCCTTGCCTTCCGACCAGTATTCGGGACCGGCGTGGCCGATCCTGCCCCTTATCATGTTTATCCTGCCCAGTTTGCCTGAATCTATGAACTTTTTCGCCGCCTGGTGTATGGGATCGAACCTCTGGGTCTGCTCTACCATTAAAAAGGCGCCCCTTTTTTTGGACGCCTTAATCATGTTATCCGCCGCCTTTATCGTAGTGGCTATGGGCTTTTCCACCAGGACGTGCTTTCCCCGCGCGAGGGCAAAGACAGCCATCTCTTCGTGCAGGTAATTCGGGGTATTGACAAAAACGGCGTCGATATCCTTGCGAGAGGCCAATTTCTTCCAGTCGCGTGTTATATCGGCGCCTTCAAACCCGAAACTCTTCTTCTTCTCCCGGGCCCTGTCCTCTATTATATCGCAAAGGCACACGGCCTTCGCCCTGGGGTAATTCTTTATATTGGGAAGGCTTGCCCTCTCGGTAATCTTGCCGCACCCTATAATTCCGATACGCACTGCCATACCGCTAACGCTCCTTTTTCATTTTATCCAGCCTGACAAGATACCTTAAATCCTCCCGGTCTTTCGGCCTGCCTGCCGCGCGCTTCATCTTAATGATGTCTTTTAATGACGCAAAATATACGACCGTCCGGCCGAATCGCGCCCTGACTTTATGTTTCCAGACAGTCTCAAAGCCTATTCCTTTGACAAAGGGGTGTATATCTGTCTCAACTATATACTGCCGTATCAAAAGTTTCTTCGTAAGCAAATCCTTAACGGATATATCCGCAACGTCATATCCGAAAGCCCCGAGCGCCTTAAGGGTCTTCGAGGCATTTATCCCGTCAGGTTTTATAAAGATATCTATGTCCAGAGTAGCGCGGGAATAGCCATGGACGGGAAACGCCGTAGCCCCGATCACGACAAACCGAACATCATGCTCTTTTAAGGATTTGAGTAGCGCCTCTGTGTTCATGCCGCTTCGCCAGTTCTCTCATCTCTTTTGTCTTATTAAGCATCATTCGGAATCTCTCTTGAAGGCTTAAGGACAAGAGATATTTAAGCTCAAACTCTACTTCTTTATCTTTGTTATGGCCGCGCAGTTTCAGGACAGGCATTAGCACCTACTTTTAAAATCTTTTTCCTTTTGAAGAATAAAAAATGGAGCCTTATATAGTTGTATTATATGCTAATAATATATATTTATTATTGATATACCTTATCATACGCGAAAACCCCCGTCAAGGGAAAAACGAAAAGGCCAGACTTGGGGGTCCTTTCCCCGAGTCTGGCCTTTGACATTCCGTGATATACCTCAAGATTAGAGCGATACGAGCGCCTGCTTCGCGGCCTGGTAGGCCTTTGGCATATCCCCGATGGGTACTTTCGCGATCCTGGGTATGAGTCTTATAATCCTCTCCGCCAGCATATTCATAATCTCCGGTATAGACGGGGCGTCTTTATCGATAAGATGGTACATGATAGCCGCTCTCTCCAATTGGCCATATCCGAGATTGATGGCTATTCCGTATAATCCCCTGAGAGTTATTGTGCTCTTGTAGGGTGTCCACTCTTTATGCAGTTCTGTGAGATCGACGCTCATCAAAACAGCGCCCGGGCGGTTGGCGGCTATATCTTCCGGGGTTCTTTGTATAGAACCCTCTAAATCTTCGCTAAATACCTTGTCCGCATTCCAGGTAAGACGGTGTTCGGCGTTCAGTATCGTGACTACCCTCCGCACGCGTTTATCCGGGGCCCTGTCTATGGCACGGGTTATCTCTTCTTCAAGCGCATCCTGAGAACTGCCCTCTACAAAAACGACGGCGCCCGGTTTTTTGAGGTCCAACTCCAGGCCTATGTTTTTGACTATTTCACGAGCCATCATCCTGAAGCCCTTATTAGGGCCCTCATAGACGCTTCTATCGCATGCGACTATAACTATGCCGTCTTCGATATTGGCCTCTTCCGCGACATAATTCAAGGTCTCAAGGTAAGTGCCCCTCACACCGTTTATGGTCGCCCGTTCAAGTTCGTCTAACGTTACCTCTTCTCCCGCCCTGCCCGCCGACGAGGCGCGCATGCTGAAGATATTAACTGCCCCGTTTAATAGGTCCACTTTTCTGGCATTAAGCGCCTCCTCCTCAACCATATCCTCTACGTCTTTCCGGACCCGTTCTTGTGCCGGCTTGGGCGTCTTCGCGAATGACCCCACAGACGATACAGGGGGTTTTACTGCGACGGTCATCCTCTTTGGGTTAGGAGCGTCCGGTGAATTTACTACGAGGGCGGTTTCGGCTTGGCGTGTCAACCTAAATGTTCCGACTATATAAGGCATGTTGACGATATTGGCCGGCTTAGCGTTCACGTCCACGCCATATCTACGCCCCATGGCGGCCGCCGCTTGCGGCGCGTCCAGGGATACGTCTTCAAATATCACGGCCCCTTGCGCTAAAGGATCGGCTGAACAGGAATCCACAAAGCCCGGCAGTGAGTAGAAATATTCGCCTTCTCCGGCTGTTTGGAACATATATTCCGCCGGCTCCCCTTTCCCGTCGTATAATATATTAGACTGGATGACGCTTCCTTTAAGAACGCGCTTCATATCAAGCGCGCTTCCCTGCGCATGGCCGGGGCCGGTGCTCGCGGCCTGAAGCGAACCCGGAATCGTCGGAGTTAAAAATACCGTCATGTGGTGAGAGGGCCCTATATGGAGCATGACATATAGGACCGTATTCGGCGCGGCATCCTCCCATTCGCCTATATCGTATATGAACGCCTGGTTTATGTTATCGCCGAGTTTATTGATACCTTCGATACCCCTCCAGTATATACCTTCTTTCCCCTCGCCTTCCGCCTGCTTTAATGCCGGCGCCGTCACGAAACTCTGGGTCGTGTGTATCACTCCCGTAGATAAGATAAGTGTTCTTTCCTTATCCGGGCTCTTTACCATATCATCCGGATTAACAGTAAGCCGTATGA
>CAZPYQ010000012.1:0-19803 GCA_964590585.1 uncultured Planctomycetia bacterium
ATATGGAACCTTTTGATAAGGCCGAAGAAGAACATGTACCCCGCCCAGATAGCCCTCCCGCTTCTTATCTTCACCCTGGTCAACACGGTTTTTTTATTGACTACGTTTCCCGCCCTCATCAATCTGGGCACAGCGGCCGATTTTAACTCACCGGGATTCAGGACCTTCAAGGTAACCACGTGGTGCGTATATTCCGTGCTTCTTTCTATGGCGGTCGCCTATTCGATAAGGGATAAGCGCGATTTAAAAAATTGCGTAACGGTTCTTTTAGGGATAACGCTTTTTCTCTCCGTCACTTCGCTAGTCTCTTTATTGGCGGAGATCCTTGGCATTCGTTTTGCGCAATGGACCCTGATCGTCCGTCCGGTATTCATCGGCATAAAGGCCAGTTTCAGCGAACCCGCATATTTCGCCCATTACATGAGCCTGATACTGCCTATCGCGGCGATGATCTTTATCCTGAGGGCTTATAATTTAGGCGGTTTTTTTACCGCAGCGGCCTTCTTCTCGCTTATCCTTGCCAATTATTTTTCACTCTCCACGACCGGTCTAGTGGGGATGAGCGTGATGCTTGTCATAATTCCGTATTTCATCCGCCACTACCGGCTTATCGGGACCGATAAACGGATGCGATACGCGATCGCGATTATATTATCGGTATCGTTCGTCGCCCTGCTCGGATTTTTGTTCAATATCGACTTCGTTAAGGTAACGGTGGGAAATTATTTCGAAAAGGTAGCCGAGCAGGCGTTCAGCTACGGCAGATGGGCGGGGCGACAGATGGGCTTAAAGATGTTTCTTGACTCCCCGATAATGGGTTTTGGGCCGGGCAATTGGGCCTGGCACGCAACACAAACCTATGCCGGAGAAGTCATGAAAGAGTTCGCGATGGTTCCGTCCTATAACTGCCTTTATTGGGAGATATTGGTCGACCTGGGGATAGTGGGCTTCATCCCTTTCGTATGGTTTTTCGTGAGCCTCTTCCGGCAACTTTCTAAGGCGGCCTGGAGGACAAACGATCGGTTTTTAAAGGCGCTTTTGGTCGGGTTTATAGTGGGGTTTATAGTCCTTCTGGTAGAATATACGGTCTGTTTCAATTTTTACCGTATACACGTTTGGGTTATACTGGGCATAGCGGTGGCAACCATGAGATTGGCGAAAGAATCGTAACTGGGGCGAAAATGGGCAAAAAATACATATACGCGAAAAAACGTTATACTATCCTAGCCGGCATAGCCGATTTTGTGGGCGGGATAATTTTCGCCATTGCCGGCTTTTTAAAGCGCCCTCGTAAAGATTTCGAGGTCAAAAAAATAACGGTCATAGAACTGGCGCATCTGGGCGATGTCCTGGCCGTAACCCCGGCGCTTAACCTTTTGCGGAAAAGATTTCCAGATGCTTCCATAACGGCGGTCGTAAGCCCCTGGGGCAGGGGCATCCTGGAAGGCAGCCCCGACTTAGACGAGATTGTGACATATCGCGCGTCCTGGTTTGACCGGATAGAAAAAGAGCGGTTTTCTTTATACGAAACTATATCGTTTTTACGTATTATGCGCCGCAAAAGATTCGATTTAGGCCTTGATATGAGGGGGGATTTCAGGGTGATCCTGCTCATGTGGCTATGCGGGATAAAGAAAAGGGCAGGATACGACTTTGCCGGAGGGAAGTTCCTGTTGACTGATATAGTTTCAATCGACGCGGAGAAAAGGCAGGATACCCATCAAATAGACCATAATCTGAATCTCGTAAGTTCAATCGGCGGCGGCGCAGGGGTGGAGGGGCATGACCGGACGCTCAGGATTTTTTATTCGGAGACCGACCTCGCGCGCGCTGAGGAATTTTTAAAGGAGAGAGGGGTACTAAAGAGCGACTTTTTAATCGCCGTTCACCTCGGCAGCGGCCTGGCCTCCAAATGCTGGCCCATAGAGAGATTTGCCTTGCTTATCGAGAAACTCGTTGAAAAGGGAAAAACCAGGATTGTCCTGGTCGGCGGCCCCGAAGAGATGCCGCTGGTAGAAAAGATAGGGCCCTCGCCCTTGCCGAAAGTCATAAACGCGGTAGGCAAAACCGGCGTAAAGCAACTGGCGGCCCTCCTGAAAAGGTGCGATCTATTCGTGGGAGGGGACTCCGCGGTAATGCACGTGGCCTCGGCCGCGGCGACGCCCATAGTGGCCATCTGGGGCGGACATAACAAGCCGTCCCACTGGATGCCACTCGGAAAGGAAGATATCGTTATACATAAAAAGGTGCGTTGCGGTCCATGCGGCCTGAAAACTTGCGACGACCTTAAATGCCTTAAACTCATCACCGTAGAGGATGTTTTGGACGCTTTGGAAAAACAAATGAGGCGCCTGTCAAAGACATGAAGGTATGCATTATTAGCGGAACGCTCCCAGGCTTAAGGTGCGGAGTCGGCGATTATACCTCCCGGCTTTGTTCCGAACTGAAAAGACACAACATAGTCTTGGATATCGTTACGTCGCAAAACCCGGAGGTTAAAGGCATCGGCGGCGTAACGGTCAGGGGTGTCATGAAAGGATGGGGGGTCTCGCGCCTGGGGTTGTTGCTCAAATCGGTTGGGGACGCGAAGCCGGACCTGGTCCATATACAATATCCTACGCAGGCATATAAAAATAAAGCGATGATAAATCTCTTTCCCGCCGTTTTCAAGGCGGCATCGCGTAAAATCCCGCTCGTCGTGACCATACATGACGTGAAGACGGCACATATACTGAACAAACTAAGGTTGATAGATTTTTTGTTCTGCGCCGAAAGGGTCATACTTACGACTAACGAAGAAAAAGAATATTTGACCGGACTTTTTCCGTTCCTGCGGGCCAAATTCACGGCAATACCCATAGGTTCGAATATAACGCCTTGCGAAGCCCTTAGAAAAGAGGTATCCTCGATACGGCCGTTGCTGGGAGTAGAAAAAGGCGAGATGCTTATTTCGCATTTCGGATACATGCTCCGGAAGAAGAACCTTGAGGTTTTATTCCATTCATTAAGGCGTCTTATCGACGAAGGGCTCGGGGTTAAACTGATCATGATAAGCGCTTTCTATCCGGAAAAGGACGCTTATCACGCGCGGCTGAAAAAAACCGTTGAACGGCTCGGCTTGAGCCGGTTTGTCATATGGACGGGTTACTGCGCGCCGGATAAGGTATCGGGGTACCTTTTCTCTTCTGATATATGCGCTCAAATATATGAAGACGGCGTCTCTTTCCGCCGCGGCAGTTTTATAGCCGCTTTGAGCCACGGCCTGCCTATTATAAGCACCCGCGTAGGCGCGCTTCCAGACGGGCTTAAAGAAGGCGATAACCTGCTCGCGGTCCGGCCGGGTGACGCCGAGGCCTTGGCGCGCGCCATAAAAAGGCTCATAGAATCGCCGGACTTGAGAAGAAGGCTGGGAGAGAATATCAGCCTTCTCTCAGGGCGTTTCTCCTGGCGAAAGATAGCGGATGAGCAGTTCGCGTTATATCAAGAGACGGTTAAATTAAAGAGATGAGATACGAAAAAGTACTTCTGGTGAATCCGCGCATTTCGAAAAGTTATCTGGGCCCTGTTCGCCCGCCCGCAAGCCTGGGGTACATAGCCCAATCCCTGGAGGCACACGGTATTAGATACGAAGTAATGGACATGGCGCTTGGCTACGGCCTGCCGCGTTTATGGGGCAAGATAGAATCTTTCAAACCGGATCTCATAGGGTTAACCATATGGACATACAGACATAAAGAGACGTACCGCGTCATCGAGGCGATGAAGAAAAGGTATCCTCGGATAACGATAGCCGCCGGCGGGCCGCACCTCTCTACCATGCGGCGGGACGTGATTAAAGATTGTAAATCTATAGATTTTGGAGTCGTGCTGGAGGGCGAGAGGACGATCGTGGAACTGTGCCAGGGTAAGCCTTTCGAAGAAATCAGGGGGATGATATACCGAAGGGACGGAGAATATGTTTACACGGGAGACAGGGGCTTTGAAATCAACCTGGATTCCGTTCCGTTCCCGCGATACGATAAATTTGAACTTAAAAGATACATACTTGAGGAAATCCTGCTCATATCGTCGAGGGGCTGTCCTTTTAACTGTATATATTGTCCTGTCGGGCTGGCGATAGGCAAAACCCTGAGGGTAAGAAGCGCCAGGAACATTGTGGACGAGATAGAATATTGGTATAATAGGGGCTACCGGAGATTCAATTTCGGTGACGACAATTTTACCTTTTTTAAGGATAGGGTATACGAGATTTGTGCGGAACTGATAAGGCGCGGCCTCAAAGAGTTGGATCTTCGCTGCGGCAACGGCGTAAGGGCGGATAAGGTCGACAGGGACCTCCTGCAGAAAATGAAGGAGGTCGGATTCACCTATATAGGTTTAGGGGTAGAAGGGGGGAATAACCGCGTTCTTCAAAGGATAAGAAAAAACGAGACCATCGAAGAGATCGAGGAGACGATAAGGGACGCCTGTCAACTGGGCTATGACGTGACCCTGTTCTTTTTGGCCGGTTCACCAGGCGAAACCTGGTCAGACATAAAGGATTCGGCGAACCTGGCGCAAAGATATCCTGTCATGGACGCGCGATTCTATAATATAGTGCCATATCCCGGCACCGAACTTTTCGAGTGGCTCAAAAAGAACAATCTTTTGCTTAGGCCCCCTGAGGCATACCTCAATGACGCGACGGCCTTTAGCCACAGTCCGATATTCGAGACCCCCGAACTGCCGGCCCCGGAAAGGGTGAGGGCCTTAAAATGGTTGAAGAAGGTGGAGCGCGGTATCCTGCGCAGGACCCTGAGGCGAAAACTAAAAAAATACGGCCTGACAGGCGCGTTTATCGCGGCGATCGTCCCTATCCGCGCCCTTAATTACCTTGCAAGGCACAACCGGTTCATGCGACGCATGGCGGAAAAGATGAGATACGGCACAACTCGCGCTTGCGACAGGATAATATACCGTGATTAAGGTGCTGATGTACAATAAATTATATTGTCCTTATCTGGGCGGGGTGGAGAGGAGCGTTTATGATCTCTGCGAGGAGATAAAAAGCGAGGTAGAACTTACCCTGCTTACCGTAAATACAAAAACAAGGTCAGAGGTTTTTTATAAAAACGGTTATCGGGTAATCATGGTCGCCAGTTTCGGCAGGGCCTTTTCATCGCTTTATCTCAGCCCCGGTGTCCCCGCGTGGTGGCGCCGCTTGAATAGCGACATAGTTCATTTTCATTTTCCGTCCCCGATAGCGGAGTTATATTGTTTGACTCTATGCCCCAGGGACAAACCGCTTGTAGTGACATACCATGCGGATATCACGGGGTATGACGCGGCCATGTTTTTCTACAGGCCGTTTTTGGTTAAATTCCTTGAAAGGGCAAATCGCATAGTCGTTTCCTCGCCCTCCATGGTCGAAGGGTCGCCTTTTTTAAAAAGATTCAGGGACAAGTGCAGGGTCGTGCCCATAGGGATAGACGAGGGAAGGTTCAGGATGACCGAGGACGTGAAGACGAAAAGCCAGAAGATCAGGCAGGTGTTCAAAAAACCCATCATCCTATACATAGGGCGCCTGGTCAGGTATAAGGGGATGGATTACCTTATAAGGGCCATGAAAAAAATAGACGCCGTCCTCCTTATAGGGGGAACGGGTCCAGAAGAGGCCGGGCTGAAAAACCTCGCGGAAGGATTGGGTATCGGAAGCGAACGGATATCATTTTTGGGCCGGATAGACGAAGCGGATCTGCCTGTCTATTACCACGCCAGCGATATTTTCGTGTTACCATCCGTCACCAGTCAGGAGGCGTTCGGGATAGTTCAACTGGAGGCGCACGCCTGCTCTAAACCCGTGGTCAGCACGAATCTGTCTACAGGCGTTCCGTTCGCCAATCTCGACGGGGTGACCGGTATCATCGTCCCGCCCAGGTCGTCCGATATGCTGGCCGAAGCGATAAATAAACTGTTAAGCGACAGCGGCCTTCGCCGGCGGCTGGGCGCGCAGGCAAAAGAAAGGGTAGATTTGCAATTTACCCGCAGCATCATGTCCCAAAAGGTCCTTAAGATATACAAAGAATTGTTGTAGCATAAAAAGATTTATTGTAAAACGCGAAGGAGGTGATGGGCGATGTTTTTCTTTGAGTTATCCCCGGCGTTTATTATATTTCTCAAAATTTTTCAACTTGTCACTTGCATTTCTTTCTGGATATATGTATTGTTTATCGTAAAGAGATAAAAACGAATCGACCGTGAAACGATACCTGTATAAAAGATTTTTCGATCTTTTGCTCGCCTTTTTCGGGATGCTTGTCTTTTTGCCTCTTTTTATCCTGTTTTCGTATCTCATCTGGAACGAAGACAGGGGAGGCGTATTTTATGTGCAGACAAGGGTAGGAAAAGACAAAAAAGAATTCAAGATGCTTAAGTTCAGGTCCATGACCGCGGACTCCAAAGAGGTGGCGACCAGTAGTTTAAAAAAGGGCGATTCCAGGATTACGGCTACACGGATAGGCGGGTTTCTTCGCATGAGCGCCATGGATGAATTGCCGCAACTGATAAATATTTTTAAAGGGGAGATGTCGTTCGTTGGGCCCCGGCCTCTTTTGCCCTGCGAGGCCCGCTCGCTGGAACCCGCGGTATTTTCTGTTCGCTCAAGGGTCGTGCCCGGATTGACCGGCCTGGCCCAGATAAACCTGGATAAATTCGTGCCCAATTACAGCAAATTGGAATACGACCTGAAATACATTAAACGGCAAAGCCTGTGGCTCGATATCCAGATCATATCGCGTTCCGTAATAAAGACCTTAAAAAGCGAATGGGAAAAAAAGTGGTGAGATACGCTTTCCGGGGCGGAATCCTTCCATAGCGATAAATAAAGTTGACTATATGGCTAAGATAGTAGTAAAATCTCTCTTCGGCGGATTTCGCCAATATACTGTAGTTTCTCACGGATGCTGTTCGGTGCCCCTGTAGCTCAGATGGATAGAGCACAGGTTTCCTAAACCTGGTGTCGCGTGTTCGACTCACGCCAGGGGCGCCACCTTCGCGAATGCGAAGGTGATCCTGAAGCGCCGTTAAGAAGTTCGAGCGACTAGCGAGGACTTTAGGCGCTGAAGGACCTTTATACGCAGTAACCAGGGGAGGAAGATCCTTCCCGGCCACCTTCGCGAATGCGAAGGTGATCCTGAAGCGCCGTTAAGAAGTTCGAGCGATCAGCGAGGACTTTAGGCGCTGAAGGACCTTAATGCAACTAAAATGTGATTTTAAAGATCCTTCGAACGCTCCCGTAAGGTCGCGTTCTTAAGGATCAAATTTTGTTTCACAAAATTTGACTTTTTCCTTTCCTCATAATATAATCAATATATTATTTTTATAAGCATATTCTTTCCTTAATAATTAGAAAGGCGGATAAGTGTATATAGATAAATCCTTAAAAGTTTACTTAGACGACCTTGCCGCGAAGAAGGCGGCGCCGGGAGGCGGCAGCGCATCCGCGCTCGTCGGGGCCGAGGGTACCGCGCTTCTCATCATGGCGGCCAATTTTACTCTGGGGAAGGAGAGGTACAGACAATACGATAAAGAGGTATGCTCCATTCTCGCGAAACTGGAAGATTTAAGAAAAAGATTCATGGTTCAGGTCGACGGCGATGTCGAGGCATACACGAAATTGGCGGGGATCTTCAAGATAAAGAAGGGGGCCCCGATCGACGAGGACCTGAAAGAGGCCTCAGGTGTGCCCATGGATATAGCGAAGTCATCGCTCGAGGCGCTCAAGTTGGGGTTACAGCTTGTAGACAAGGCGAACCCAAACCTGATCTCCGACGTAGGCGTAGGAAACGAATTCCTTTCAGCCGCCTATGAGGGCGCCAAATATAATATCGAGATAAACCTTAATTCTATGCGCGATAGGGAGCACATTTCGAAGATAAGGGCGGATCTGGGTGCCATGGATAAAGAGGTATTTTCGCTAAAGAAGGCGATAAACGATAAGGTAAAATCAATAATGGGGAACGGGTGATATGAGCGCAAAGCTTTTGGAGGGTAAGTTAATAGCCGCAAAGATAAAAGAAAACTTAACTAGTGATGCCGCGAAGTTTAAGGCGGAGGCAGGCAGGCCGCCTAAACTCGTCGCGCTCCAGATAGGCGAGAACCAGGCGTCCGCAGTATATGTTAAATCGCAGGTAAAGACGGCAGAGGCGTTAAGTATAGGATATGAGCTCAAGGTCATGCCTGGCGCGACGACACAAACGCAGGCGGAAGATGCGATAAGGGCCCTGAACAACGATAAGAATATCGACGGTATAATCCTGCAGCTGCCTGTGCCGAAAGAGATCGACCCGAAGAGGCTGCTTCAGATGATATCGCCCGAGAAAGACGCGGAGGGGATGCACCCGTCGAATCTCGGCAAGGTCCTCATGGGGAAATGGGATGTCGCCCCGTGCACAGCCGCCGCATGCTTCGAGCTTATAGGATCGACCGGCGTCAACCTGTACGGGAAAGAGGCGGTGATCGTCGGCCATTCGGAGATAGTCGGCAAACCCATCGCGCTTATGCTCCTAAGTAAATTCGCCACCGCGACCGTCTGTCACATAGGAACGGGTGAGCGCGGAGTCCTGCCGGAGCATGTAAAAAGGGCCGAAGTGCTTGTAGTGGCCGTAGGCAAGGCCGGGCTGGTCAAAGGCGACTGGATAAGAGAAGGCGCTATCGTGATAGATGTCGGGATCAACAGGGTGGCTGAAAGAATAGTCGGCGATATAGAATTTGAGGAAGCGGCCAAGAGGGCGTCGTATATAACACCGGTGCCGGGCGGTGTGGGGCCGATCACGGTCACCATGCTCATGAAGAACGTAGTGGAATTGGCTAAAATGCATAAATAAAAAAGGGGGGTAAAGAAATGGCAGAAAAGAATGAAAAGGATGTGGCAAACGAGACGCCGGAGGAGAAGTTCAAGCGCCTCGCGACGGCAAGGGTCAATAACGCCCTCGACAAGATACGTTTAGTCGGAAATCTCGGCGGCCCGGGTTATAGGTACACCGACGAGCAGGCAAAGGTTATCATAGATAACCTGAAGGCCGCGGTCGCCGATGTCGAAGGCAGACTCTTCAAGACGACCAAGAAAGAGACTAAGTTCTCGCTCTAGGCCAAGACGGTTCGGGAGGTTACGTGAGAGACAAAGTACGCCATGCCTTCACGCTGGTGGAACTCACGATCGCGCTTCTCATAATAGCGATACTAGGCGCCATCGCCATCCCGAAGTTCATGGCGATAAGGGGCCAGGCGATTGAGGCCAATGAAGACACAGTTATAGGGGCCTTAAGAGAAGCATCGATGAATTATGTTATTACACATAACGGCGTCGGATATGACGGCAACGTCTTTGAGCTACTCTCAACAGCGCCTCCGAATCGCCGAGATGATACATTTGATGGATATGGCGGTGACGGCGTGCATTGGGTCGTGCACAGAGTCGACGTTTTCGGCTGGATATGGTATTACATATACTCCCCTCATTTTCTGCAGGAAGGGACGCATGAGGGAGTAGGCGGCGATATGACTTATACCGGGCGAGCGTGGGTTTACTCGGCCTACAGACCGGACGGGCATATAACAGGTTTAGAAGGAACCATATATTTGGCCCTTGACTACGGCTATTGATATATACAGATATAATAATTCTACAATGAAGCGCCGCGCATTCACGCTGGTGGAAGTAATGATCGTATTGCTGATACTGGCGATACTCGCCGCTTTCGCCCTGCCGAAGTTTGCGGCGATGAACACGCGGGCGATCGACGCGAACGAGGAATCGGTCATAGGCGCGCTTACAGAGGCGATATCAAACGAACAGATCGCTAATGGCGAACCGCTACACATAAGCAGTAATGTCTTTATCACATTGTCCGTTTCACCGCCTTACGAGGACCTGGGCTATCAATCATCCGGATTTGTCCCGTTTCCTCCCGACGGAAAAAAATTGGAGGACGTGGCTGGTATTAGGCATGCCTGGCGCGCAAAAAGTGATGATAGCATGTCCTCATTATGATGGCACGTCGAATGGCTCCCTCTGGCTATATAGCGCCTCTGTCAATCCGACTATTCGCTGGACGCCATGGAGAATAGAGAAGATAGCTGAAGATGGAAAGCTCATAAAAAAATGACATTCTGCGACAAGATAAAATCAGGTAAGTTTCTGGTGACGAGCGAGATAGGCCCGCCCAAGGGCATTGACCTTAAAGAGATGCTTGAGGATGCGAAACTCATAAAGAATAAGGTCGACGCCATAAACGTGACGGACCTGCAAAGTTCCGTGATGCGCGTGGGGTCGCTGGCGGTCTGCCACCTCTTGAAGGAGGAGGGCGTTGAGCCCATATTTCAATTGACCTGCCGTGACAGGAACCGCCTCGCCCTTCAGTCGGACCTTTTGTCAGCGGCCACACTCGGGATAGAGAACGTCCTTCTCTTAACGGGGGATTATCCAACTCTTGGCGATCACCCCGAGGCTAAGCCCGTATTCGACATAGGTTCGGTGCAGCTCATAGAGGTCGCCCGAACGCTGCAGGAAGGGAAGGATATGAAGGGAAACCCCTTGAAGGGCGCTCCCAGGTTCTGTATGGGGGCTGTCGTAAACCCCGGCGCCGACCCTCTGGAGCCCGAGATTATAAAAATGGCGATGAAGGTTAAAGAGGGCGCGCAATTCTTCCAAACGCAGGCCGTCTACGATGTCGGGTTATTTAAAAGGTTCCTGGAAGAGGTCAGACGGAACGGTATAGAGACGACCATAATGGCCGGGATAGTCCTCCTGAAATCGGCAGGCATGGCCAGGTTTATGAATAAGAATGTCTCCGGCGTCTTCGTGCCGGATAATCTTATAAAGGAGATGGAGGAGGCGAAGGACAAGAGCGCCAAATCCATAGAGATAGCCGCCAGGCTTATAAAAGAATTGAAACCGTTGTGTCGCGGTATTCATATAATGCCCATTGGGTGGGATAAAAAGGTACCGTTTGTGCTGAAGGAGGCAGGGTTGTAAGCAACCTGGTTTCTGTACTCTGGTTTCTGGTTACTTATGCTATTAAACGGAGGTAATATGTCTAAGGTAGTGGCGGGATTGATGGTGAAGGGCGCTGGCAAGGTAGTCATGGACGCGGAAGATTATTTAAAGAGGGCCGTAAAGGAAAAGGGCGCGACTCAAGATTTGGGATTCCCGGAGACGGCGTTCTATCTTCCTCTGGCGAACGCGCTCCTGGGTTCCGAGGTAAAGACGCTGGGCGACGCCGAAAAGGTCATGGCCGCGATAAAGACCCTTTTGCCTAAAGTGCCGCCCGAAGATAAATGGGATACGTTCCTGAAGGACGCCTTGAATGCGGGCGTCGCGACCATACTTGCGGAAGAGATTATCTGCGCGCTTCGTTATCTATATGGCGAGGAGCCGCAACCCGGATGTCCCGGATTCCTATCCGATACGCTTTTAAGGAGCCTGGGCATACAGCTCGTTGACGGCAGGATATCCGGCATAGCCGTCATATTGGGTAAGGCCTCTGACGCCAAAACAGCTGTCTCTATCGTAAGGGACCTCCAGAAGAAGAGCATCCTTACGCTCGTTGGCGGAAACGTGGACGGTGTAAGCATCATAGATCAGCTGAAAGAAGGCGGAGCGCATATGGGCCTGGAATCTTACGTCGTACCGTTTGGGATGGACACGATATCCGTGGTCTACGTCTTAAACTTCGCCATAAGGGCGGCCCTCACATTCGGCGGTATCAAGGCCGGAAACACTGCGGCATGCGTCGACTACGTCAGAAATAGGGTGCCGGCCTTTGTCCTGCTTCTGGGAGGGGTCGACGAGGTGAAGGCGGCGACAGGCGGCGGAGCGCTGGCGGCAGGCGTTCCCATAATAACGGACCTGGACCTTCCGGAAGTGCGGGTGCCCGGGGTGTGCGCGCACGAAGAGTGCCTGGTAAAGGAGCCCGACCACAACAAAATAGTGCAAAGGGCCATCGAGGCGCGCGGCATAAAAGTGAAAGTGACGCAGGTACCCATCCCCGTGCCTTTCTCCGCGGCGTTCGAAGGGGAGCGGGTTAGAAAAGAGGATATGTTCGTACAGTTCGGCGGCAAGTATTCCGCCGCCTTCGAATACCTTAAGATGAGGAAGATGAACGAGATTGAAGACGGAAAGATATCTCTTATCGGAGCGGATATCGATTCCATGAAAGAAGGTTCTGCCGAGCCTCTCGGTATAGTGGTCGAGGTCGCGGGAAGAAAGATGAACCCAGATTTCGAGCCGATACTGGAGAGGCAAATACATAGGTTCCTTAACTACGCCATGGGTATCTTCCACATGGGCCAGCGCGACATGAACTGGATAAGGATATCCAAAGACGCCAAAAAGGCAGGGTTCAAGATCCGGCACTTTGGCGATATACTGGTTGCGAAACTTCACGATGAATACGGCGCCATAGTCGATAAGGTCCAGGTGACGGTCTATACGAAAGAAACTGACGTCAAAAAACTTCTCCCCGAAGCCAGAAAGGCGTTTGAGGCAAGGGATGCGAGGATTTCTGGCATGACCGACGAATCGGTCGACACGTTTTACAGCTGTACCCTTTGCCAGAGTTTTGCGCCCAATCACGTATGTGTAGTGAGCCCCGAAAGGCTTGGATTATGCGGCGCATATTCATGGCTCGACGCCAGGGCCGCCCACGAGATAACGCCGACGGGCGGAAACCAGCCCATAAAGAAAGAGAAGTGCCTTGATGCTACGAAGGGCATATGGGAAGGCGTCAATAGATTCGTATATGACAAATCGAACAAGGTCACCTCAAAACTTACCATATATTCCATAATGGATTCGCCAATGACCTCATGCGGCTGTTTCGAGTGTATAGTCGCGATAGTGCCCGAGGCGAACGGGGTAATGGTGGTGAACAGGGAGTACGCCGGCGATACGCCGGCCGGAATGAAGTTCACGACCCTGGCGAGTTCTGTAGGCGGCGGCAACCAGACGCCGGGCTTCCTGGGCGTGGGACGGTTATATCTCGTCAGCAAAAAATTCATATCCGCGGAAGGCGGCTTGAAGAGGGTGGTATGGATGCCTAAGGAGCTTAAAGAAGCCCTCGCCGACAGGCTTAAGATCCGAGCCAGGGAGATAGGCGAAGCGGACCTTTTTGATAAGATAGCCGATGAGACTATCGCCATTGATGCCGCAGCCCTGGTCGCGCATCTGGAGAAGGTGAAACACCCGGCGCTTGCCATGCCGCCGATGATGTGAGGAGATATGGCGCTATCAGGATTAGACATATATAAATTATTGCCGAAGACGAACTGCAAGGAATGCGGTTTCGCGACATGCCTGGCTTTCGCCATGCAGCTTGCGCAGAAGAAGGTATCTTTGGAAAAGTGCCCCTACGTGACCGCGGAGGCGCGCGTTGTCCTTGAGAGCGCCAGCCAACCGCCCGTGAAACTCGTATCCATAGGTACCGGCAATGACAGGCTCGAGATAGGAAACGAGACGGTCATGTTCAGGCATGAGCAGAAGTTCTACCACCCCCCAGGCATAGGATTTCTGGTAGAAGATACTCTCGATCCGGATAACGTCCGTTCTCGTATCATAAAAATAAACGAACTGAAGTTTGAGAGGGTGGGGCTCTCCATGAAACCGGATCTCGTGGCGATCAAAAACACTTCGGGAAGCAAAGAGAAGTTCCTCGATCTGGTTAAGACTGTTGTGGCCGGCACCCGTTTAAATCTGGTCCTCATAAGCTCAAACGCCGACGCATTGAAAGAGGCCATAGGTATCGCGAAAGCGAGACGGCCTCTTATAATGGCGCCGGACAAAAAGAATCTCGACAGCCTGATAATCCTGGCAAAAGAGACTAACCTCCCCATGGTGGTGGCGGCCGGCTCGCTCGAAGAAGCCGCGGAAGCCTCCTTAAAGGCAAAGTCCCAGGGTGTGGGTGAGATGGTGATAGCGTTTGAGGGCGATAGCATAGAGTCCAAGATACAGAAGTTCACCCTTACCAGGCGAAGCGCCCTTAAGAAGAATGCGAGGCCGCTCGGATATCCTTTCATAGCGTTCACGACCGAAGGCGATCCGGACCTGGAGCTTCAGGAGGCGGTGTCGTATATCTCCGGTTATGCGAATATAATCATAGTGAAAAATGTCGACAAAGATTATGCGCTTCCGTTACTCACGGCCAGACAGGACATATATACAGACCCGCAGAAACCCGTTCAGGTAGAGCCGAAAGTTTACGAAATAGGCAAGGTGACGCCCTCATCGCCCGTTCTGGTGACGACGAACTTCTCCATAACTTACTTTACCGTTGCAGGCGAGGTAGAGTCCAGCAAGGTCCCTTCCTATATAATCTCGTGCGACTCCGAAGGGATGTCGGTCCTGACCGCGTGGGCCGCGGAGAAATTCACTGCCCAGACAGTTACCGATGCCGTAAATAAACTGGATATAGCCGGCAGGGTCTCCCATAAAAAACTAATAATCCCCGGGTACGTCGCGGTCTTCAGCAGCAAGCTGGAGGAACTTTCGGGCTGGAAGATAGCCGTCGGACCGAGGGAGGCTTCCGGCATACCGGCTTTTCTGAAAGGGTGGCGGTAAAAAATGGGATCGGGCATAAGCATAAAACCAAACCTGCAATTCTCCGTCTTGTGCGACGATGTGAGGCGCGAGGATAACGGAAAGTTGATGCTTCTGGGCCTTTTCGAGGTAATAGGCGCGCAGAAATATCCCGCCGTACATTCCCGGCTATTTGTGGTAAATAGATGGACGAAGGGTGAGGGCGCCTTTTTTCAGCGGGTCAAGATAATAAACTCGCGCGATAACGGCGTGATATTACAGACGGACCCGCAGAATTTTATCCTGAAGGATATCGATTCGCACCATACCGTAATATCGGAGTTCAACAGCCTGAAGTTTCCTCAGGCGGGGAAATACTGGGTAGAGATATTCTTAAACGACGAACTTGTCCTGAACTACCCCATGATGCTTGCCGAAAGGCCCCCGCGGGGAGGCGCGAATAAAGGACCTATTAAATGAAAAAGGTATATCTCACGCAAAAAGGTTATGAGGACATGACGAAGGAGCTCGAACTCCTGAAAAAGACGTCAAGAAGGGAGATCGCTCGTGAGATTGGAAAGGCGAGGGAACTGGGCGACTTAAGCGAAAACGCCGAATACCACGCCGCGAAGGAACAGCAGGCGCATATAGAAAGGCGTATAAGGGACCTGGAGACGACCCTGAGCCACGCGACGATAATAGAGAACGCCGATCTGGGCGTTGACGAGATACTTATAGGGACCAGGGTCAGATTAAAGGATATGGATTCGGACGAAGACTGCGAGTACTATCTCGTCTCCGAAGAGGAGGCGGACATATCGGACGGCAAGATATCGGTCACCTCTCCCGTAGGCGCAGCGCTGGTCGGGCACAAGTTGAATGACACGGTGAACATAAAGGTCCCTGCGGGCACGTTGAGATACAAGGTATTGAAGATAACCAGATGATGAAATATAAAGTTACTTTTAAGCCCGACAATAAAACGATAGAGGCCGATAAAGGCGAGAATCTCCTTTCATGCGCCGTAAAGGCCGGGATATACCTTACATCTTCATGCGGCGGAGACGGCGTGTGCGGAAGATGCAGGGTAATTATTGAAAAGGGCTCATACCGTCAGGAACATACCGGCAGCCTGACGCCGGAGGACCTGAAGAAGGGGTACGCGCTGGCGTGCGTAACGGATATAGAGGGCGACCTGGTCGTCAGGATACCGCCGTCTTCCAGGCTGGATATGAAGACGATAGAAACCGATGTCGAAGACCTTGAGAAGATTAAGGCCCCTGCTCCAGAAGAGGAGTTTGCCCTTAGTCCGCTGGTTACCAAGCTATATCTCGAACTGCCGCCGCCTACGCTCGGCGATACATTGAGCGATCTCGAACGGGTATACCGCCAGATCCTGAAAAAACATCCCGCGTCCGTCGTGCAGACGGGACTCGCAAACATACGGCGCCTGGGTCCAGTTTTGAGAGAGAGCGACTGGAAGGTTACGGTGCTCCTGGGCGACAGAAACGGCGCCACGGAGGTAATATCGCTGGAACCGGGCGACACTTCCGGGCGTAATTACGGGGTGGCCTTCGATATAGGGACGACCACTGTTGCCGGCGAACTGGTGGATCTCAAGACAAAGAAGATAATCGCCTCGAAGGCGGCATATAACAAACAGGCCGTTTTCGGGGACGACGTGATAACGCGCATAATATACGCCTCCGAGAATGGAGGGCTGGATAAATTACACAGCGCCGTCACTGATAATATGAACGAGATAATAAATGAACTCGTAAAGGATGGGAAGGCCAGCCTTTCTGACATAAATGCCGTCGCCTGCGCGGGAAATACCACGATGATACATCTTTTGCTGAACGTTGACCCTAAATTTATCAGGATGGAGCCCTATGTGCCGACCGCCAACTTTACGCCTACAATGCGGGCGTCGGAGGCGGGGATAAATATAAATCCGCGCGGACTTCTGGCATGTGTGCCCGGGGTATCGAGTTATGTGGGCGGCGATGCCGTTGCCGGAACGCTTGCCAGCGGCCTGTCAGAAAAAGGGGAGTTGGCCCTTTTTATCGACATAGGTACCAATGGCGAAATAGTCCTGGGTTCGCGGGAGTGGCTCATATCCGCGGCCGCCTCGGCAGGGCCGGCCTTCGAGGGGAGCGGGTTGGCCTGCGGCATGCGCGCGATGCGCGGCGCCATAGAGCGTGTCCGGATACTGGATGCGGAAAATGTCTCCTTCGAGACCATAGGAGGCGTGCCCGCGCGCGGAATATGCGGATCGGGATACATAGACCTGCTGGCCGGACTTTTCGCCGGCAGGATAATGGATAGGGACGGAAAATTATCTTCCTCCGTCAAGTCCGGCCGTATACGGCGCGGGGAAGACGGTTTTGAGTTTGTGTTAGCGTTCAAGAAAGAATCAGGCGGTGAAAGGGATATAGTGCTACGCGAAAGCGACATCGAAAACCTGAAACGTTCCAAAGCGGCGATATATAGCGCGTCTTCCGCCGTCTTAAAGAAATTAAATCTTGGCTTCGAGGATGTGCGGCGTTTCTATATAGCAGGCGGATTTGGCACATCCATAGATATCGAAAAGGCGATAACCATAGGGTTATTACCCGACATAGAAAGGTCCAGATTTGTTTTTTTGGGCAACAGCTCCCTTACGGGCGCCAGGGAAACGCTCTTATCCCGCGAGGCGTTCAGAAAGGCGGAGGCGCTTGCGCGAAAGATGTCGTATCTGGAGTTGAGCGCTGAAGCGGGTTATATGGATGAGTATATACAGGCGCTATTTTTCCCCCATACCGATCTCGCGCGCTTTAAGTCCGTACGGACAAATTAAGGTTTATTAAAAAAAATGATTATATCTACGAACGGTAAGGGCGGGACCGGCAAGACCACCGTCGCGGCGCTCATAGTGAACCATCTGGCCTCGAAGCCGTCAGGGAAGGTCCTGGCGCTCGATGCCGACCCTAACTGCACGCTTGCAAACGCCCTCGGCATGAGACTCGATACGACGATGGTAGGCGTCATCGAAGAGGCCTCTCAAAAGATGGCGAACCTCCCGGCGGGCATGACGAAGGACCGCTTTATAGAGATGCGCGTCCAGGAGTCCATAGTGGAAGGGGATAAATTCGACCTTCTGGCTATGGGCAGGCCCGAAGGGCCGGGTTGTTACTGCTACGTCAACACGGTCTTAAGGAACGTGCTCGGTAAAGTAATAAAATCCTACGACTTTATCGTGATAGACAACGCCGCCGGTATGGAGCATATATCGCGCAGGACCGAACGGGCCATAGACAAGCTGGTTCTGGTGAGCGATTACAGCGCAATCGGCATAAGGAGTTCGAAACGCATCTATGACCTTGCCAAAGAGATAGGCATAAAGGTAAAAGAGGCGTTCCTTATAATAAACAAGGTAGCCGGCCCTCTCGATTCGTTGAAGGCGGAGGTGGCGGCGTCCGGGATACCTCTGGCCGGCGCCTTAGATTATGACAATGAACTCGTGGAGCTGAGCATAAAAGACGCTCCCGTAGCGGAGTTGAAGGGCAGGAAGATTGCGGCCATGTTCGGGGAATTAATGAAAACTATCATGGGGAGATGACGATGGCTTTAGAGATAGCGCGAGAGAAACACTCCGGCGGCGTCTATACGGTGGAGATCGGCGCGACGCAGGCTGCGGGCGGAACGAGGGGGCATACCGTGAGGATAGGCGGAGAGACGACGCTTCCTTTTATGTTTGAAGAGGGCGACATTCCGAACGCGCCTCAGGTAGCGCTCGAGATATTCGACTGCGAACCCGCGGACTGGCCGGACACGCTTAAGGACGCGTTCGGGCCCTGTGTCAAGGACCCTATCAAATGGGCCAAAAGATGCGTCTCGGATTTTGGGGCAAAGCTCTTATGTGTCAGGCTCATGAGCGTTCATGACGATTACGGAGCCCGTCCAATAGACGAGTCTGTGGGACTCTTAAAGTCGCTTCTTCGCGAGGTAAAGGCGCCTTTCATAGTAATCGGGTGCGGCGACGCCGTAAAGGACAGCGACCTTTTGGCAAAGGCGAGCCAGGCGGCCAAAAACGAGAAGTGCCTCTTCGGCCTCGCGACGCAAAATGATTATAAGACATTGACCGCGAGCGCCTTAGCCGACGGCCATTCGGTCATCGCCGAGTCCCCCATAGACGTGAATATCGCCAAACAGGTCAATATACTTATAAGCGACATGGCCCTTGCCCCGGAGAGGATAGTCATGCATCCTACAACGGCGTCTTTGGGATATGGCATGGAATATGCGTTTTCGATAATGGAACGCTCGCGCCTCGCCGCGCTGGCAGGAGACAAGATGCTCTCCATGCCGTTCATCCTTTTTACCGGGCAGGAGGTTTGGCGTGTCAGGGAGGCAAAGGAATCGCCGTCCCTGGGGGCCAAGTGGGAATCGGCGACCGCGGCCGCCATGCTCCATGCCGGAGCGGACCTCATAGTCATGCGCCATCCGGAGGCAGCTTTGAAGGTTACGAAATTTATCGATATCTTAATGAAAGGACGCAAGAGATGATAGTAATCGGTGAACTTATAAACGGCATGTACAAGGCGGTCGGTAAGGCGATTGAAAAACGCGAAGAGGACATAATAGAGCACCTCGCGACCGACCAGGTGGCTGCGGGCGCGCGCATGCTGGACGTGAACACCGGGCCGTATTCAAAGAACCCTTTGGACGACATGAAGTGGCTCGTCGAATCCATACAGAAGGTGACGAATGCACCGCTGTGCCTGGACTCTACCAAGGCGGACGTCATCGAGGCGGGCTTGAAACTCGTCAGGACAAGGGCAATGATAAATTCCACGAGCGCCGACAACGAAAAGATGGATGTGATATTCGGCCTCGCAAAAAAATACAACGCGCAGACAATCGCCCTCACCATGGATAAGTCCGGCGTCCCTGCCGACCGGATGAAGCGGGTCGAGATGGCGGCAACGATAATAACGAAGGCCTCTGAATTTGGCTTAAAACCGGAGGATGTGTTCATAGACCCCATAGTCCTTCCCGTGAACGTCGCCCAATCCCAGGGATACGAGGTGTTGGAGGCCCTGCGCGAGTTCAGGATGCTCTCGGACCCGGCGCCCTCTACCGTCGTCGGGCTTTCGAACGTATCGCAGGGGACCAAGGCACGCAGCCTCATAAACAGGACATTCCTCGTCATGGCGATCGCGGAGGGGCTAAAGGCGGCGATCCTGGACCCGCTGGATAAGGACCTCATG
>CAZPYQ010000013.1:0-6163 GCA_964590585.1 uncultured Planctomycetia bacterium
CGTTGGGCCTGGCGGAGCTGGACGAGATGATGCAGGGCGGCCCGCCGGCCGGCACCAACCTCAAGCGGTCGCTCCTGGCGAATGCGAAGGCCTTGCACAGCCCTTCCAGCTCCTTAAGACTTAAATCATCGGTAAGCGCCATGAGGTACATAAGCCAGCCGTCGACGGCGCGCCTCTTCGCGCACGACTCCCCGTACCACGCGAGGACACCGTTTATCCTTTTGCAAAACAACGCCGGATTTCCCGAAAATCTTATCTTCGGATGTATGAATTTAAGTTCATGAAGTTCGTCCATGCGCGCGAGCGCCTTTAAGGGATCGCGCTCTTTCAATATCAGGACGAGCTCTTCCCTTATGCGCTGTTTCCCGGTCCTTTTGAACATCTCCTCGCGCATGGCTCTTTTGATGAGCCTCTCGGTGCGGCCGTCTATCTTGAAACCCAGCCTCTGTTCGAACCTGACCGCCCTGAATATCCTGGTCGGGTCATCCATGAAACTGGAACCATGCAGCACGCTTATGGAGCCCGCCTTCAGGTCCTTCGCGCCCCCGAAAAAATCGATGAGTTGTCCAAAGTCTTCTTTATTCAGGCTTACGGCCATGGCGTTTATCGTGAAATCTCTCCGGGCGAGGTCATCCTTAAGCGAGCTGAATTCCACTGTCGGAAGAGCAGCCGGCGCCTCGTAGGCCTCTTTGCGCGCAGTGGCCAGATCGATTTTGAGACGGTCCTTAAGGTAAACGCTCGCCGTACCGAACCTGCGGTGGGCCACAAGCGTCCCATTAAGCTCCCTCGCCAGGATCCACGCGAATTTTATGGCGTCGCCTTCTATCACTATATCCAGGTCAAGGTTCTTTACCCCCAGCATTAGGTCCCTGACGAGGCCTCCCACGATGAAGGCGCCGAAGCCGTTCCTGCGGGCGAGTATGCCCGCCTTCTTCAGGATGCCCGTTATGCGCCTCGGAAGGGCCCTCTCCATCTTGTTCGCCATATTCATCATAACGCATCCTTCCTTTAATCCTTATGGCCGCGGATGGAATTGGCGGTGAATCGATTTCAGCCTGTCTTTGCTTATATGCGTGTATATCTGCGTGGTCGATATGTCCGAGTGGCCCAGCATCTCCTGGACGACCCTCAAGTCCGCCCCTCTCTCCAGGAGGTGCGTCGCAAACGAGTGCCTTAGCGTATGGGGAGTTATGTCCTTCTTTATCCCGGCCAGCTTCGTGTAGGTCTTTATCATCTTCCAGAAGGACTGCCTCGAGATCTTCCTGCCCAGCCGGGTCAGGAAGAGGTGCCCTTCGGCCCTGCCTTTCAAGAGCCGGCCTCGCGCCTTCCCTATATATTTTTCGCATGCGGCCTTCGCCTTCTTACCCAGAGGCACTATGCGCTCCTTGCCGCCCTTGCCCTTGCATTTGGCAAAACCCACATCGAGGTTCAGGTCGTTTGTGGTCAACTCGACGATCTCCGAAACCCTCATGCCGGTGGCGTACATGAGCTCAAGGGCCGCCTTATCCCTTATCCCCCGCCAATCGCTCGCGTCAGGCGCGGATAATATCTTGTCGACCTCTCCCGCGGAGAGCGTATGGGGTATGTGGCGTATGAGTTTAGGGGACTCGAGAAGCCCTCCTACGTCCTCTTTTATGAAGTTCTCCTGCATCAAGAACCGGTAGAAGGCCTTTATCGCGGCCAGCGCCCTGGATATGGAGTTGCTCGATAAGCCGCGCGAATCCTTCAGCATCATTAGATAATCCGTTATGTCCCGCCTCTTCAGGCGCGATATATCCTTTTCGCCCCTCGATTCGAAATATTCAGCGAATCCCCTAAGGTCCTGCCTGTAGGCCGCTATGGTGTTCCGGCTCAGGCCCCTCTCCAGGGAAATATAGTTAAGGAACTCCTCTATAAATTTTTTCATGCTATGAAGGGGTTATTGCGCCGTTCGTCGCCTATGGTAGAATCCGGGCCGTGGCCCGGGTATATCCTGGTATCGTCGTCCAGCGCCATGAGCCGATGCCGGATGGACATAAGGAGCTTATCGGACTCCCCGCCCGGCAGGTCCGTCCTGCCTATGCCGCCGCAAAATAAGGTATCGCCGGTAAATACCGCATCGCCCATCTTTAACGATATGCCGCCGGGGGTATGGCCCGGCGTGTGTATCACGGTTAAACTCTTTTTACCGAATTCTATCAGGTCGCCGTCCTTCAAGAGCCTTGAGGCCTCAGGCGACGTGATCCGAAAAAAGAACATTTCCGAAAGGTTCATGACCGGATCGGTAAGCGCGCCGGCATCAAGGGAGTGGATCAGGATGGGCACCTTGAACGCGCCGTTCGCTCCTATATGGTCGCCGTGGCCATGGGTGTTAACTACACATTTCACCTTCAAGCCATGCTTGAGCGCCAGGGCCTTTATCCTTCCGGCGTCGGCCCCCGGGTCTATGACGAGCGCCTCTTTCGTCTCGTCGCACGCGACGATATATGCGTTGCATGCCATCGGCCCTACCGCGAGCTTAAAGATCATCCTCAAAACTTTCCTTCAGGTAATCCTTGACCTTCTTATACCTGAAGTTGTTGTATATGTTAAGTTGCTCGGTCTCAAGGACGCTGCGCACGTAAGCGGAGTTATAGGCCGCCCCGTCTCCCGAGATTATCATGTCCTTCAGGCCCTCTATTCTTGCTATGTGGGGCTCCAGTTCAGAGGCCTTCTCGTCTATAAGGATATTCTGCATGTCCCTTAAATTTGATATCATCTCATTGATGCAGCGCGCGTCCTTCTTGCTGTTCTTACCCATCACCTGCATGTATTCCTTCTGCCAGCTCTGCCAGTATGAAAAGTGTTTCTCATAGAGCTCGGGCGAGGGCTTTGTTTCGTACACCTTCACCGCCTTGTAGGCGGGAAGCCTGGCCGTCTCTTTCTTCTTTCTTGTAAACTTCCTCTGTATCTGCGCGCATCCCGCGAGGTCAAAAGCCAAGATGAGAGTCAAAATTAGACATACCGTTCTTTCAAAAACGGGCTTAACAACGCTTCTGTTCTCCGCACTCTGTCCTCTGTGCTCTTTCTTCATTGGCCCCCCACCATTTTCCTGAACTCTTCCTCGTCAATGATCTTAACCCCCAGCTTCTTCGCTTTATCGGCCTTTGAGCCGGGCTCCTCCCCGGCCACTAAAAAGTCCGTCATCTTACTGACGCTCGACGAGGCCTTTCCCCCGAGCTTCATGATGAACGCCTCTATCTCGCCCCTCGTGTACGACTTTAAAGCGCCGGTCACCACTATGGTCTTTCCCTCTATCGCGCTCCTGGCCCGTGGCGCGGAAGGCGGCTGCGACATCATGAGGCCCGCGTCTTCCAGCTTCTTCAATATCTTACGGTTCTCTTTGTTGCGGAAGAAACTTAAAACGCTTTCGGCCACTACGGGCCCTATCCCCTGGATATCCGTGAGCGCTTCCAGCGAAGCCCCGGCCAGCTCATTCACCGAATTGAAACGGTTCGCCAGTATCCATGCGGCCCGCTCCCCAACATGCCTTATGCCGAGCGCGTATACGAGACGATTGAGCGGCCTTGCCCTGGACTTATCTATGGCATCGATAAGGTTTCCGGCGCTCTTTTCGGCCATGCGCTCCAGGCCCTTGACCCTGTCGAGGCTTAAGAAGTAAATATCCGCGTAATCCTTTACGAGGAGGCTGTCCACAAGCTGATTTACGACCGCGTCGCCCAGGCCCTCGATATCCATGGCGTTCCTGGACGCGAAGTGCAGGGTTTTCTCTTTTAATTGGGCCGGGCATCCGGCGTTCTCGCATCTTACGGCGACCTCTTCCGGGCCGGATACCAGGGCGGACTTACAGACAGGGCAGGCATCGGGGATGCGGAAGGCCCTTTCCCTGCCGGTGCGCTTATCTTTGGCGACTTCCAATATCTTCGGGATTATCTCCCCGGACTTTTCCACATAGACCTTGTCGCCTATCTTGACTCCCAGGCGCTCTATCTCGTCGAAATTATGGAGCGTCGCCCGGGATACCGTCGTCCCGGAGAGGCGGACGGGTTTCAGTATGGCTACCGGCGTTATCGTGCCGGTGCGGCCGACCTGGACTATTATGTCTTCAAGCTCCGTCAGCCCCTTTTCCGCGGGAAACTTATAGGCTATCATCCATCTCGGGCTCTTTGAGGTAAAACCCAGCGCCTCCCTCTGTTCCAGGCTATTGACCTTTATGACCATGCCGTCTGTCGCGTAATCCAGGCTTTCGCGCCTCCGGGCCCAGGAATCGCAATATTCTATCGCGTCTTCAATGGTGGGGCATTGCTTTATATTGGGATTGACCCTGAAGCCGGCATTTTTAAGATAATCGAGGACCTCCCGGTGCGTCTTGAACCTCATCCCCTCTATATGACCGTAGCCCCAGATGAATACATCGAGATGGCGCCTCGCTACAAGCTTAGGGTCCAGGAGTTTGAGCGAACCTGCGGCCGCGTTTCGCGGATTGGCGAACAACTCTTCGCCCAGCGCGTCCTTGGCCTTATTTATCGCCTCGAACCCCGCCCTGGTCATGTATACCTCGCCCCGAACCTCTATCAATTTAGGCGGCCTGCCTGCGCCCTTTTCGAAGGCGAGCGGTATGGAGCGGATGGTCTTAAGGTTGGCGGAGACGTCGTCGCCGTTAAGCCCGTCGCCGCGTGTCGCGCCCCGCACGAAACGGCCGTTCTCATAAACAAGCGATATGCTGACGCCGTCTATCTTGAGCTCCAGGATATATTCATATTTCTTGCCGTTTAGATTCTTTCGCACCCTCTCGTCAAAACTCTTAAGCTCCTGGGCCGAATATGTATTATCCATGCTCAGCATCGGCACTATATGCCTCACCGCGGGGAACTCTTTCGTCGGCTCGCCGCCGACCCTCTGCGTGGGAGAATCCGGCGTTATGAGTTCCGGGTGCGCGTCTTCCAGGGCCTTCAGTTCCCTTAAAAGCGCGTCATATTCCCGGTCCGATATGGCCGGAGAGTTCTCGACATAGTAGAGCCGGTCATGGCGGCGTATCTCGCGCCTCAAATCCTCTATTTTGGATTTCGCGTTTTTATCCATACTCAACTGCCCGTGCTTAACCTGTATGCCAGGGTATACGGCAACCCGGCCTCCAGGATCTTTTCCTGCGCCTTTTTGACGTCGTATTCCACCCTTTTTATCTCCACCGTCAAGGCCTCGTCATCATAAATCGCGTAAGAGGCCCTCGGGTCTCCGTCCCTCGGCTGGCCGACCGAACCGACATTCACGATATATTTATTACCGGGGGATATTTTTATCTTATGCTCCTTCCTCTGTTTGACGGGCCCCGAACCGGAAAGCTGGAACACCCCCGGAACGTGGGTATGGCCGATGAAGCAGAGAGACGCGCGCATGAGTTTAAAGGAAGGTGCGGCGTCGCGCTCGTTAAATATATAACCAAAATCCGCGGGGGACCTCAAAGAACCGTGGACCACCGTGAAATCATCTTTTTCAAAAACGAGCTCCAGGGATTTAAGATATCCCATATCTTCCCAGGAGAGCACCGCCTCCGTCCAGAGAACGGCCTCGCGGGCCGCTTCGTTCAGTTTAACGGGATCGAAGAGCCCGCCGACAGCCCAGTCGTGGTTTCCGGCCACGGCTATCGGGGACAGCGCCTCTATCATGCCGATGCACTTGGCGGGGTCCGCCCCGTATCCTACGATATCTCCGGCAAACACATGCTGGTCCACCGACTCTTTAGAGAGGGCGCTATTTACGGCCTCGAACGCCTCCAGGTTGCCGTGAACATCCGAAAATATCCCGTATCTCATGGTCGTCTAAAATTTTATATCAAATGAGTGGAATTCGCCGGTGGGTTCTGTCCGGAAGACGGCTATATCCCTTATGTACAGTTTCATCTCGCCTTCCAGCTCCGCGAGAAACTTCTTCAGGCTATCCTCTTCGCCTTCGGCCATTACCTCTACCCTGCCGTCAGGCATGTTCCTTATCCAACCGGTCACGTCGGACCGGGCGGCTATGTCGCAGGCCGTATACCTGAAACCGACACCCTGCACACTGCCGGAATAATACACGTGAAGGCGCGTGATCATACTGCTCCCGATAATACCGAAGGATCTTCCTACCCTGGTTGCTGCGTATAAAGGTCCTTCAGCGCCTAAAGTCCTCGCTAGTCGCTCGGACT
>CAZPYQ010000013.1:6263-19376 GCA_964590585.1 uncultured Planctomycetia bacterium
ATGGCTAGCTCAGCATCACGTTCGCATTCGCGAACGTGGTCGGGAAGGTGGGATTGAAATGTGCGCAAGCACATTTCATCCTGAGGCCGCGACAAATCGGAGCGGCCGAAGGATCTTCCTCCCCTAGTTGCTGCGTATAAAGGTCCTTCAGCGCCTAAAGTCCTCGCTAGTCGCTCGGACTTCTTAACGGCGCTTCAGGATCACCTTCGCATTCGCGAAGGTGGTCGGGAAGGTGCAATCTTCCTCCCCTAGCTTCGTCCAAAGGTGCTTCGCGTCGCCTGAAATGCTCGCTAATCGCTCGCATTTCATGGCTAGCTCAGCATCACGTTCGCATTCGCGAACGTGGTCGGGAAGGTGGGATTCGAACCCACGACCTCTTGGTCCCGAACCAAGCGCGCTAGCCAAACTGCGCTACTTCCCGATTCCATGCAACAATAATATATTAAGCCAATTTGTGATTATATTAGTTTACCACACGGAAGATAGGTAGGCAAGAAATTGTAATACCTTTTTAGGCCATCGAGTCTTCGAAGAAAAATTCGGGGTACTTTAGGATGGGACCGTAGTCCTTTGGGATTGGGATTAAAAAAGTGCACACTTCATAGGCGCCGACCACCGCCCGGACTCCTGTCATGAACACACCCTTGATGGGCCCGACCGTCCAGCCGGCCATTCCGCCGCCGTCCAGGCTTCCGCTCTTCTCCATCTGGTTAAATATCTCAAAGGGGCTCGTAACGATATTGGCCGCGCCGCGGCCGAGCTTGGTCAAAGGATCGTCCGAGAAAGCAGGCGATGTAAAATTAATAATGAACGCGGTTAAAATCAAAACGGCTATAAACCGACGGGAAACATGTCTCATTTTTGGCTCCTCTACTCTGGTTTCTGTGCTTTGGTTTCCGGTTACTTTGTTGTATGAAAGTATACCACACCGGCGCGCCATTTTCAAATGAATCCCTTCTCCTTTAAAAACTCCTCTGTCACGCCGGCGCCTTTTGCCGCGCGGGACCTTAAGAGATACTTGCCCAGGATGTCAAACTCCACGTTGACGCCGTCGCCTGAACGCCTGCTTCCCAGGGTCGTCCCGTCAAAGGTGTGCGGTATGATATTGACCCTGAAGGCCGAATCTTTTATCCCGGCTACGGTAAGGCTTATTCCATCCAGGGCTACGGAACCCTTGTCAACCAGGAGTGCCCTGTATCCGGCGCCGACCTCGACCTCGAGGGAGATGGCCGCTACGCGTTTCGCTATATCCTTTATCTTCCCGACACAATCTATATGGCCGGTTACAAAATGGCCGCTAATGTTATCGCCGGCCTTGAGCGGCAGCTCCAGGTTCACCGGGTCCCCTATTTTAACGCTTTTAAGGTTTGTAGAGCCCAGGGTCTGGCGTATCACGTCAAACGCCGCAAAATTCCCGCCTTTTTTTACGACGGTAAGACACACGCCGTTTACGGCTACGCTGTCGCCTGTGTTAACGGACGATAAAAGCCCGGATGCGACAGAAAGGGCCGCGCCGACAGGCGTGGTCGCGAAAGAATCCACCCTCCCCATACCGGCCACTATGCCTGTGAACATCAGGATACGTCTCCTTCTATAAGAATATCTTCTGAAAATCTTTTTACATTCAAATTCAGTATCCTTATCGCCCCCGAAACCAGGCCTGCTCCCCCGCCTTCGACCGAGGTCACGGCATCTCTTCCGCCTATGATCTTGGGGGCGATAAATAAAAGCATCCGGTCCGCGAGGCGTTCCTTCAAAATCCCCGCCGCAAGTTCCCCGCCGCCCTCGACGAGCACATGCATAATACCCCGGAGCGCCAGGCGCCTTAAGAGATCCTTAAGGTCCACCCTTCCGTCTTTCGGCCTTGTAATAACGACCTCCGCCCCTTTCTTCTCAAGCGCCTTGCGCCTGGAGGCGCCCGCGCCTTCCCTGGCGGCGATTAAAACAGGCGCCCTATCCTTGTCTTTAAATATCCTCGCCTTCAAAGGCGTCCTCAAATGGCTGTCGACGATTATCCTGGTAATTTTTTTTCTCTGTACTCTTCGCGTCCTTACCGTCAGTCTCGGATCGTCCCTCAATACCGTACCCACCCCGACCATCACCGCGTCTACTTCGCCTCTAAGCGCGTGGACATAGCGCCTGGAGTCCTTGCCCGTTATCCATCTGGAATCCCCGGTATGCGTGGCTATCTTTCCGTCAAGGCTCTGGGCCAATTTCAGGGTGACGAAAGGCAGGCGTCTTGTCACGAATTTTATATAAGGCCTGTTTATTGACCTCACTTCACCTTCCAGGACGCCGACAAGAACCTCTATCCCGCGCCTCCTCAACCTCCGTATGCCTCTGCCGTTATTTATCGGGTTCGGGTCCTTCATGCCTATGACGACCCTCTTTATACCGCTTTCTATTATCGCGTCCGTGCAGGGCGGCGTCCTGCCGTAATGGTCGCAAGGCTCTAATGTGACATAGAGCGTGGCCCCTCCGGACATCTTCCCGGCCGACTTGAGCGCATTCACCTCGGCGTGCGAAAGCCCTGCTTTTCTGTGATACCCTGCGCCTAATACTCTCCCGCCCTTGACCACGCATGCCCCTACCATGGGATTCGGATTCGTCGCGCCCAGGGCCTTCTTCGCCAATTCGATGGCAAGGCGCATGTATATTTTATGGGGGTCCATCGGTCTCTTTCAGGGGCGCTTGAGCGACTCTTTCTTAAGTTCCTCCACCACCGTATAGGGGACCCTTACACTCCCCATAAGCACCTTGTGCTTCCCGAGGCCGTGACAGTCGGAACCTCCGGTCGCGATGAGGCCGTAGCGCCTGGCCACGTCCTCATAGTGGCGTGAAATTATCTTCGTATGGTCGATATGGTACGCCTCTATCCCTTTCAGGCCGTCTTCCACGAATTCCGGTATGAAATCATCTCTCACGACCGTCGACGGGTGCGCGAGGACCGCTACGCCGTTCACTGACCTTATGAGGCCTATCGCCTCGCGCGGCGTCATGTGGGCGTGCCTCACATAACAGGGTTTCATAAAACCTATGTATTTACTGAAGGCCTCTTCAAATGTTTTTACCTTCTTCGTCTTAAGCATCGCCCGCGCCACATGCAGCCTTCCCACAGACCCCCTGCCCGACATATTAAGGACCTCCTCCGGGTCTATGTCTATGCCGGAGCTTTGAAGCTTTTCGGCCATCTTGAATACACGGTCCACCCGCTCATCCTGTATCTTCTTGAGTTTCGCCAGGAATTCGGGATTCCGCCAATCCAGAAAATAACCGAGCATGTGTATCTCCGTGTCGTCCTTTTCGCTCGTGAGCTCTATGCCGGGCACCACCTCAATGTCTATAGCCTTATTTTTCGCGGACTCCATGCAGGGCTCTATCCCGTCCACGCAGTCGTGGTCGCATATGGCTATCGCGTCGAGCCCCTTCCCGTTGGCGCAGGAGATCACCTCGTCGGGCGAGAAGGTGGAATCCGAATAGAATGTGTGCACGTGCAGGTCAGCATATCTCATTTTGTCTTATCGCCTTTCGTCTTGCTTATCTTATCGAGTATGCCGTTGACGAATTTCCCGGAATCGGCGTCGCCGTATTTTTTGGCTATCTCTATCGCCTCGTTTATCGACACCTTGGGCGGGATATCTTTTACGAACAAAAGCTCGTACGCGGCCATCCTCAAGATGTTCCTGTCGACCGCGGCCATGCGCTTGAGCTGCCAGTTCGTCGCGGAGCCCGATATCACGGCGTCAAGCTCATCCATCTTCTCAACCACGCCCTTTACGAGAGAATCCGCGAATACGCGCGACCCTGCGTCACGTACGCCGTTGGTATTCTCCCAGAACGTCTCGATGCACCCGCCGCAGTCTTCCCTGCCGACATCTATGGCATACAGCATCTGAAGCGCGCACTCCCGCGCCCTAGTCCGTTTTCTCATACCGCCCCCCTAATCTGATTAAATCTTCGCGTACAAATTCGCCATCTCGATGGCGGAGAGAGCCGCGTCACGGCCCTTATTGCCGTCCTTTGTCCCGGCCCGCTCGATCGCCTGCTCGAGGTTGTCGGCCGTTATGACCCCGAATATGCACGGCACGTCCGCATCCATCGATGCCTTCGCCACACCCTTGGCGACCTCGCTTGCGATATAGTCAAAATGCGGCGTTGAGCCCCTTATGACGGTACCGAGGCATATGACGCCGTCGTATCTCTTGGACCTGGCGAGCTTCCTGGCGACAGGCGGTATCTCAAACGCGCCCGGCACCCACACGACGTCCTGCGACTTCTCGTCGGCGCCGTGCCTCGTCAACGTATCGATACAGCCCTCGAGGAGCTTCGACGATATGAACTCGTTGAATCTGGAAATCACTATCGCGAACTTTTTGCCCTTCGCGACCAATTCCGCCTTTACGATATTACCCATATCTTCCTCCTTTTATTAGCATATGAAACCAGAAACCAGTAACCAGTAACCAGTAACCAGAATCTGGTTTCTGTACTCTGGCTTCTGGTTACTCCGCCTTACACCTCTATATGGTGCCCCAGCTTTTCCTTCTTGGTCTTCAGGTATCTCTTGTTCACCTTATTCGGCGATATCTGAATAGGCACGCGCTCCATGACCTCCAGGCCGTAGCCTTCGAGCCCCACTATCTTCTTCGGATTATTGGTAAGGAGCCTTATCTTCTTGAGCCCGAGGTCCGCCAGTATCTGCGCGCCTATGCCGTAATCGCGCAGATCCGCCTTGAACCCCAGCGCCTCATTTGCCTCTACGGTATCCATCCCCTTGTCCTGCAGTTCGTATGCCTTCAATTTATTGGCCAGGCCTATGCCCCTGCCTTCCTGCCTCATGTAAAGTATCGCTCCGTCGCCAGCGGCAGCTATCATCTTCATGGCCAGTTTGAGCTGATCTCCGCAATCACACCTCTTCGAACCGAATACGTCGCCCGTCAGGCATTCGGAATGGACCCTGACCAGCGAGCCCGGCTTCGCGGGGTTGCCCTTTAAAAGCGCCAGATGGTGGTATTTATCGGTGACCGATTCATAGACTATCACCTTAAAGTCGCCGTATTCCGTGGGGATATTCGTCCGAGCTATCCGCCTGACAAGTTTTTCGCGCTTACGCCTGTATTCTATGAGGCCCGCTATGGTGCATATCTTAAGCTTGTGGCGCCTGGAGAATTCCAGAAGATCCGGCGTCCTGGCCATAGTCCCGTCATCCTTCATTATCTCGCATATTACGCCTACGGGATAAAGCCCGGCCAGTCTCAAAAGGTCGACGCACGCCTCTGTGTGGCCGGCCCTCACGAGGACGCCCCCTTCATGGGCCCTCAGGGGGAAGACATGCCCCGGTTTTATAAGGTCGTCGGCCCTGGCCTTCTGGTCCGCCAGGACGTTTATGGTCCTGGCCCTGTCATGGCTGGATATGCCGGTCGTGATGCCGTCTTTCGCGTCGCACGACATCGCCCAATTCGTCCTGTAGGGGTCTCGCATCCTTATGGCCATGGGATGGAGCTCCAGCCCGTCAAGGCGTTCAGGGGTCATGGGGACGCATATTAGCCCCCTTCCGTGCATGGCCATGAAAGTTACGTCCTGCGGCCTGACGAGCGAGCCGGCCATTATAAGGTCGCCCTCGTTCTCGCGGTCCGCGTCGTCTATGACGATGACCATCGTGCCTTTTTTAATGTCCTGCAATATCCCGTCTATGGAATCGAATCTCATAAGCGCATTTAACCCGTAATTTGATTGAAAATAAAAAACCCCGAATCTCCTTCGGGGTTGTGCCGGTAAAAAACCTGCAGGCGTCCTTCATCTTCTCTCATCCCGACTTAAACGGTCGGCACCTGAATCTCACAGGTTCAATCCCGAAGCCGAGCTTCTTATGGATCGCTCCATTCGGGACTCGCGGGCTTTACCCTTCGACTTCGCTCATGGCTTATCCTGAGCCTGCCGAAGGACTACCGCCGGTTGAGGAGTTCCACCTCACCCCGAAGACGGAAAGGATTATAGCATGCGGGAAAGGGTTTGACAAGCATAATTTATTATGGTATATTACCATTCTTAATGATGTAAAAGGAGGAATGGATGAAGAAGATACCGGTATCTGCGTTAGCGCTTCTTATGCTATCTGTAAACTGCGCCCTCCTCTTCGGGGCGGATGTGACGAAGGCCGCGCCGGGCCAGGCCGCGAGAAGACCTAATTTTTCCATCATATCCGGCGACATAACGAAGATAGACAATTCCGACCCCGCGAAACCCGCATTGGAGATTAAAAACAGCGCGGACGGCACGACGCACAAAGTCGATATCACCCCCTGGACCAGCGTGACGAAAGTGACGGACCTGACAGAGCTCAAGACGGGCGACACTGTAAGGATAATGGCCCGAAAGGTCGAGGACAGCGAGGTCGCCATGACAGTGGTCTTCGGCAAGATAAAGAACTTATACGCGCCCAGAACGGCCAGGCCGGCTGTTACACAAGCTCCCGCCGCCGCGGCTCAAGGCGCGGTAAAGAAATAACTGACCCACAGGCAGCATGGCGGGGATATCGAAAAGGATATCCCCGTTATTTTTTAGGAAAGGTGCCCAATCATGGAATCATCATTAAAGACGGTTCTGGAGAAGATGGAAAAGGAGTTCTCCATGCTGTACGAGATCTCCAACGCCATGAGGACGACCCTAAAATTGGACCAGATCCTCTATATAATCCTGACCGCCCTGACCGCCCACGAAGGCCTCGGCTTTAACCGCGCCATGCTCTTCCTCGTCAACGAAAAGGAGAACGTCCTGGAAGGCGTGATGGGCATAGGGCCGCATTCGGCCGAGGAGGCCGGCAAGATATGGAGCGCGGTATCCACGAAAAAGATGACCCTGGAAGATTTCATCGCCTCATACGACAGTTTCAGGAAGGACTCCGATTCGAACCTCAATAATCTCGTAAAGGGCATAAAGATCCCTTTAAGGGAGGACATGGGCATCCTGGCGCTCACCATACTGGAGGGGATGCCGTTTGAGATAACGAGCGATGAGGCCAAGACCAAGGTCGAGCCTGAGCTCGTAAGCGCGCTCGGGACAAACTATTTCGTCACGGTCCCTCTCAGGGCCAAGGACAAGGTGCTGGGCGCCATACTCGTGGACAACATATTCAATAAAAAACCCATCACAAAATCGAACATAAGGGTACTGACCATGTTCGCCAACCACGCGGGGCTGGCGATAGAGAATTCGCGCCTCTACGAAGAGACGGTATACCTCTCGAGCATAGACTGGCTCACGAAACTGTGGAATTACGGCAGGTTCCAGCAGCTCATCTCCCTGGAAACGGAAAAGGCGCGGATAAACGAGACCCCCCTGAGCCTGGTGATGCTGGATATAGACAATTTCAAGGATTTCAACGATACCTTCGGCCACATGAAAGGCGACAAGGTCCTTAGGGACATAGCGGACCTCTTAAAGAATAATTCAAGGAAATTCGACCAGGTGGCCAGGTACGGAGGCGAGGAGTTCAGCATAATAATGCCGGAAACACCCAAAGAGAACGCGGTCTATTCTTGCGAACGCTTAAGGCGCGAGGTCGAGAAGCTCTGCATACAGGGCAAGGACGCCTCCTTTAACAAGAGCCTGACCATAAGCCTGGGGCTGGCCAGCTTCCCGAATGACGCCGAAACGAAAGAAGAGCTCATAAACAGGGCCGACCTGGCCCTCTACGAGGCGAAACGGACGGGAAAGAACAGGACCTGTCTTTATAAAAGGGGTATGGGCGAAAAGAGGCCCTAAGCGGCGGGGACTTCTGCTTCCTTGTCGTCTTCCTTCTTATCTGATTTCTTTATTTCCTGCCTTACTTCCTTCTTGCCATCTGCCAGGAACTTAACCGATACTATCCTGGAGACCCCCCTCTCCTGCATCGTGATGCCGTACATCACATCCGCCAGTTCTATAGTCTTCTTGTTGTGGGTTATGATGATGAACTGCGACATCTTCAGGAAATCGCCTAAGACATTCGAGAACCTTCCCACATTCGATTCGTCGAGCGGCGCGTCTATTTCGTCGAGTACGCAGAATGGGCTGGGTTTCACCTTGAATATGGCGAAGAGAAGCGCGATGGCCGTCAGCGCCTTCTCCCCGCCTGACATGAGCATTATGTTCTGCAGTTTCTTCCCCGGGGGCCTGGCCACTATCTCTATCCCGCATTCGAGGACGTCGCTCTCATCTATCAGGACGAGCTCCGCCTGGCCGCCTCCGAAGAGGAGCCGGAAGAAATTTTTGAACTCCACCTGTATCTTCTGGAAGACCTCGATGAACATGTCTTTTGTGGTCTTGTTTATCTTTAAAATAGCCTTGTGCAGCGAATCTTTCGCGTTTACAAGGTCGGCCTGCTGGTGTATCAGGAAGTTGTGCCGCTCCTCAAGCTCCTTGTGCTCCTCTATGGCCACGAGATTAACCGGCCCCATGTCGTCGAGCTTGGCCTTCAACTCCTGTATGCTGGCCCTGATCGTCTCCCAGTCCGAACTCTCGTCCACCTCTACGTGGACCGTATCCAGGTCCATCTTGTACGCGGCCATTATCCTGTCTTTAAGGGCCGTCTTCTTGTAGCCCAGGTCCATTATCTTCATCTCGGCGTCGCGTATCTCGTTCCTGAGGTCCTCCAAAGCCTTCTCCCGGTCTTTTAGCTGCAGTTCCTCTATGCCCAGCTTGTCCGCGAGCGCCGACTTCTCGTTCTCGAGCTTTGCGTTCTCTTCGTCAAAAAGCCCCAGGTCCTTTTTAAGCGCTATGTTCTCCGCGTCCAGCGATACCACTTCATTGGCGAGGTCCTCGCGCTTCTTCGCCGTCTCCTTGAGAAGCGCCTCTTTCGACGCTATGGACGACTCCTGTTCCGTGACAAGGGCATGGTCTCCGCTAAGGGCCTCCTCCAGGCCGGAGACCTCTTTCTCGAGCGACGCGAGCTCGCTCTTCAGTGTGGCCATCTCGAGCCCTATGCCATCCTTCTCCTTTTTCTCACCGGTTATCCTGATATCGAGTTCGGCCAGGAGGGTCTCGTGGCTCGAATTATCGTCCGCCAATTTTTTCAGTTCATCTTTAATGGCCGCGTCTTTGGCCTCCAGGGAACCGACCACCTCCTTTATCTCGTCCAGTTCCAGGTCTACGACCGATATCTCGTCCTTAAGCTTCTTTATGACGGACTCCTGGGATTCTTTCCTGGAGACGACACTGGCGGCATTCAGATCCTCCTGGTGGCTGGCCGCTTCCAGTTCCTTTATCCTGACGCCCAATCCTGACAGGATAACGGCCTTTTCGTCTCTTGCCGCCTCTATCGCGGCTACGCCTTTCCTCAACCCCTCCGACTCGGCCTTAAGGCGGCCGAGCCTGTCCCTCCGGCCTATTAGAAGCGATTCGTCATTGTCGGATGCGCTTCCTCCCGATATGCGCTCCGAAGACAGGACTATCCCCGACCTCGTCACGAAACGATTGCCCTTTCCGCCGGAAGCGGATGCGGCCTCTATCGAATCCACCACATATGTATCGCCGAAGAAATATTCGACCAGTTCATTATATTTCGGCTCCGCCTTTACATATTTTACAAGCGGCGCCGCGCCCGAAGCGGCCGGACCCAAGGCGTTTCGCGCCGTCCTTGTTTTACGCAGCTCTTCCAGCGACACGAAATTCGACCTGCCCAGCTTCGTCTCTTTCAGGAATGCTATAGCCGAAAGGGCGTCTCTCATGGTATTCACGACTATGGTCTGCGCGTCGTCGCCGAGGCAGGCGCTCACGGCATCCTCGTACCCCCGCTCCACGTCTATCATGTCGGCGAGTACCCCTATGACGCCCGAAAGCCCTCCCGCGCCGGGGCCCATCTTTGATATAATCGCCTTGACCCCCGCGCTGAACCCCTCGTGTTTCTTTATGAGGTCCTCGAGAAATTCCGCTTTGGACTTTAATGACGCCTCCTCGTTTCTGGCCCTTATCAACTCCTCGTCCAGCGCCTTTATCTCGGCGGTAACGGAATCGTAAGTATACCTTCCCGAAGCGAGTTCGTCCTTGACCGATCTCACCTTCGCCGAAATAGCGTCCAGCTCTTTCCCGGTCTCGCTCAGTTTCTCCTCTTCGCGCGAAAGTTCTTCGGAGACCGTCTCCTTCTCGTTGGCCAGCCTTCTCTGGCGCGACAATCTATTGGCCATTTCCGCGCCGAGCTTTATGAGTTCGTTCTTGGCATGCGTCACCTTGGCGAGTATCTCCATCATGGCCAGTTTACCCGCCTTGACCGCCCTTTCGCTTTTTTCTATATCCTTGGCCAGCTCCTCGAAACGCGCCTCTTTCTTCCCGATGAGCGCGGCCTTGGTCTCTTTCTCGCCCCTTTTCCCGGAGAGTTCCTCTTTCATCCTCTCCACTACGGACTTCTGGGCGAGGTATTTCGCCCTGATAGATTCTATCTCTTTAAAAAAGCTCTCGTGCAGGCTATCGGCCTCGCCTATCCTCTCTTTGTTTATGGTTATCTTGTGGCTGTTCTTATCGACGACGCTTAGGACCTCGATGTTCCTGTTTTTGAGCTCCGATATCTTCTGGTTGGCCGCTTCCAGGAGGAGGCGGAACTCCGAGATCTTGGCGTTCATCTCAGAGAGGCCCTCCGCCGCTTCGTTCTCGCGCGCCTTCATGTCATCCCGTCCGACGGAAGATGTCCTCTCGTCGCTCTTTAAGGTCCTGTATTCATACGTAGAGAGTTTCAGCTCCAGTTCCTTAAGCTTCTCGAGCTCCACCTTGTACTTCTCGGCCTTCTTCGCCTGGCGCTCGATGGAGGCGATCTGGCGTTTCACCTCCTGGATTATATCGTTTATCCTTATAAGGTTATTCTCCGTGTCCTCCAACTTCCGTATCGCCTCTTTCTTCTTGGATTTATACTTCGTGATGCCGCTCGCCTCCTCGAATATGAACCGCCTGTCCTCCGGGCGCGAGCTCAATATGAGGTCCATCTTGCCCTGCTCTATGATGGAATAGCTCTCCGTGCCTATACCCGTGCCCATCAAGAGTTCCGATATATCCTTGAGGCGGACCGGGGTCTTGTTAAGAAGATATTCGTTCTCTCCGGAGCGGAATATCCTGCGGCTTATGGTGACCTCGTCGTAATCTATCGGCAGGATCCTTTGTTCGTTGGATAGCGTGAGGGATACTTCAGCGAAGCTTATCGGCTCTTTCGTGTCGGTGCCGTTGAAGATGACGTCCTGCATGCTCGATGAGCGCATCGCCTTTGTGGACTGTTCTCCGAGCACCCAGCGTATCGAATCTGCGATATTGCTATTATGCACTATCATATCCTGGGCGATAAAATTATGGTTGCCCGATACCGAGAGATCGTAGACCCACTTCTCCGTATAGACCTTCTCTATATTCACGATCTCATCCCAGTAAATGTCCGAATTGGCTACGTTAGTCAAATAGTCGAAGATGGACTTTGCCAACCCCGATATTTGGCCGTGCTCGGCGATTATGCTCAATGCCTCCCTTAGCCCTTTAGGCGAAGGCAGGCACCTGTTCTCATAGTAACTTACCAGTTTCGGGGATATCTTTTTTATCCTCTTGACGTTTATGCCGGAAAGTTTGACCAGGGTCTTAAACGCCTTATTTATTTCCGGGATAAGGTCGAGGTTCGGATTGCTATCGCGCTCAAAGCGCCTTATCTCTTCTATCCTTTCGGCCTTCTTGCCGACAAAATTCAAAATATTCGCCAGTCTCTTCACATTATCCGCGCCATAGATATAGACCGAGTAATAGGCGCGCTTCTTTCCGAACCTGGAATTGGTCGCCTTCTTCGCCTTTCTGCGAATGAGCGAGATAACACCTAACCTTAACAAAAGGCCGCTTACCCCTTCGGCCAGCGTCTTCGACGCCGTAGTATATTCAAAATACGGCTGGCAGCAGCCCCGCCTCTCCATTGATACGTAGGCGTCGCCTTCAAATAAGGCCGATACGAACGCTGTCACGGCCTCCCGCCCGGCGGAAAATATCTGGGGAGGCACTTTCTTGTCTTTCGAACGGCCCCCGGCCGCAAGGTCAAACGCCTTTTCCAGGAACTGGCATAACGCGTGCGAAAATATAAGGGCGTCGCGGCTCTTTTCTTTATAATTGAAAACTTTCGCCTCGACTCCAAAACCCGCCTTCGCGCACGAGACGTAGTCGCTGATCATCTTGTCGTCTTCGTTGGTGAACCATATCTGGCCGCCCCTGGTCGTCCTTCCCTCTGATATGAGGTATCCTAAAAACCGGGCAATATAGGTATTCATCTCGCGCGGAAGGACGAAGCTTCCCGTCCCCCTGGACTTGATATGGGTCACGAAATCCGGGATCTCCGTAATACCGTTATTCTCTAAAACCTTAGTGAAGCCGGCGAGGTTCATCGCCTGTCCGTTCAGGGCGGATCGGAGCGCGAGATATTTGACGTGGGAAGAACCGCCCATTTCAGAAAAGCTCGCATAATTAAGCCTCGCTCGCCGTATAAGCCCCTCCACCTCTTCCGAATACGGCAGGTATACGGAATCCGCTTCTTTAAAGGATTTGAATATTTTGAATAGTTCCAGGCCTTTCTTGCTGTCGCACAATTTAAGAGAGCGCGGAGAGGATATCCTGGTGCCCACAGTCAGTTCATCCGCGTTAAGGGTTATGAGGCCGGCTTCCCTTATGCTAAAGAATGGATGGTAGTGTGTGGTGGTTATGGTGCGGCCGGTCCTGGTCTTTATCCTTAAAAGGTATTCCGGGGCTTTGCGTCTTATAAACGCGCATACCGGTTTAGGCTCGATCTTCAGGGTATGGGGATTTAAGGAGAGTACGAAGGTATCTAAATCTTTAGGATACGCTATGCGGCCGTCTTCCAGTTTCTCTATGTCTTCGGCCGCTTTAAACGCCGAATCTACTAACTCTTTTATCGCGACTTGAGAACCGTCGGCCAGACATACCTTACTCGAGCCGCTCAAGCATTTACCGCAGCCATTCGGGCCCACTACGGCGGTCACGCCGGGCTCGAAGTTCAAGACCGTCTTATCGGCGAATGACTTGAAACCGATTAGTTCCAGTCGTTTAAAATACATATAATATGACCTAATCTATAGTAAAATAAGACAAAAGAGATAAATGTATACT
>CAZPYQ010000014.1:0-18909 GCA_964590585.1 uncultured Planctomycetia bacterium
TTTCGTCTGGTTTTCAAATTCGGTCCTCATCTTAAGAAGAAGATCCTTCGCCTCCAGTTCGGCGGCGCGCTTTATCTTCTCGGCCTCGCCATTGGACTCTTCCAGCACCTTTCTCGCCTTCGCCTCCGCGCTCTTGAGCTTCCCTTTCGCCTGATATCTCCTTATGATATACCCCAGCGCGAAGAATGCGAGCGCACCCAACGTTGCCAACCCAATATACAAAACCGTCATTTTGTTAAACATCTCCAGTTCCTCCTATATATAATCACATCCCTTGGCAAATATTCATAAGGGCCCCTCATCAATGCTTCTAGACCCTTACGAATCCGGATCTGCGCCGGGAATGTGAATATCTCTTTTTTTTACGCTGTGATCGTCTTTGAGACGGGAATGTCGTGGGAATCCCTTGGAAGGCTGTCCACTACCTGGAATTGAAAGGCGAGTCCTATCGTCTTTGTTTCTTCCTTTAGGCCGCACAGGAACCTATCATAGTAACCATACCCGCGGCCCAATCTTATATTGCAAGAATCGAAGGCCACCCCGGGCACGACCACCAAATCTATATCCTCTAAGGAAACGGGATTAATCGTAGATTCTTTCGGCTGATAGATCCCATGAGGCCCTTTACGAAGAGCGCTGGACCCTTTTATCTCTGACGCGACTATTTTTTTTAAACCTTTCAATATGACCGGCACGCAAACCCTCTTTCCCATCTCTAACGCCTCAAATATCATCCTGTAGGTGTCAACCTCTTCTTCCGTTGAGACGTAAAACATCACGCATTTCGCCTTTTTAAACTCCTCCTCCTGGAAAAGTTTATCCTTTATCTTCCGGCTCCTCGCCGCCCGTTCTAAAGCGGGGTGAGCGATAAGCTTTTTTAATATCTCCTTTCGGATACTGTCCTTCATTATTATACTACGCCTTGGCCTTTTTAGTCAAATAATCATCTATGGCCGACTTGAGGGCCTGTTCCGCCAGAAGAGAGCAGTGCATCTTGATGGGCGGCAGCCCTCCGAGCGCCTCCGCTACGGCGCGATTGGACAGCTTGAGCGCCTCTTTTACGGTCTTCCCCTTCACGAGCTCCGTTACCATGCTCGAGGTGGCTATAGCGGCTCCGCATCCGAACGTCTTGAATTTCGCGTCGCTTATAACCTCGTTTTCGTCGACCTTTATATACAACTTCATTATATCCCCGCAGACCGGGTTGCCGACATTGCCTATGCCGCTCGCATCGGGTATCTCGCCGACATTCCGCGGGGACCTGAAATGCTCCATAACCTTTTCGCTATATTGTCCTTCCATCGCAGACTCCTTGCAATAACTATATCTCTATTTTTTTTCCTCATACAAAGGCGACATCGCCCTTAATCTTTTTATGATAGGCGGCAGGACCTCCAGGACATGATCCATGTCTTCTTTGGTATTGTCCCGGCCGAGCGAAAACCTGATAGAGCCCTGGGCGTCCACAGGGTCTATACCCATATTAGTCAGGACATGTGAAGGTTCGAGGCTGCCGGATGTGCAGGCCGAGCCTGTGGAAACGGCCACCCCTTCCATGTCGAGGTTCAGTATTATCGACTCGCCTTCCAGATACCTGAAGCTTATATTGAGCGTGTTCGGGAGCCTCTTTTCCGGATGGCCGTTAAGCCGGGTATCGCCTATCCCCTTAGATATGCCCGCATGCAAATAGTCCCTTAAACCCTTAAGATATGCCGGCTCGTCCCCAATCTCTTTTTTGGCCAGTTCTGCCGCCCGGCCCAGGCCCACTATGCCCGCCACGTTCTCCGTCCCCGCCCTTTTGGCCATCTCGTGATGGCCTCCGTGCAATATGGGGGTGATCCTGGTCTTCTTTTTTATATACAAAACACCTACCCCCTTCGGGCCGTATATCTTGTGCGCCGACATGGACAATAAATCTACGGGCAGTTTTGAAACCTCAAAAGGTATCTTTCCCGCCGCCTGAACGGCGTCAGTATGAAAGCAGATGCCCCTTTCTCCGGCGATATTGCCTATCTCCTCTATGGGCTCTACTGTCCCGGTTTCGTTATTGGCGTACATCACGGATATGAGGATAGTGTCTTTTCTGATAGCGCTTTTAAGGGCGGCGATATCCAGTATACCGTACTTGTCCACTCCTACATACGTAACCTCATAACCTTCCTTCTCCAGAAACTTGCAGGAGTTGAGCACCGCATGATGTTCTATGGAAGAGGTTATGATGTGGCGCCCCTTATCCTTGAGGGCGTTGGCGACGCCTTTTACGGCGAAGTTGTCCGCCTCTGTCCCGCCCGATGTGAAGATTATCTCCTCGGCGCTTGCCGCCCCGAGTAGCGCCGCTACCCTGGACCTGGCCTCATCTATGGCCTTTCTGGCCGTCCTTCCGGACTCGTAGACGCTCGAGGCGTTGCCGTAAGCCTCCCTGTAATAAGGAAGCATCGCTTCCAGGACCTCCTCCCGCATCCTTGTCGTCGCGTTATTATCCAGATAGACCCTTCTCATGTCTTGCCCCCTCTTATCGCCTCTTTGGCCAGGCCCTGTAAGTTCGCCGAGTCCAGGACATCGTCTATGGCCCTCGCCAGTTTCTCCCACACCCCTTTAGCGGCACAAAGCCCGCTTCTCTTACACAGGCGCGCGGCCCCTTTCCGCGCCGTTACGCAGTATACCGGCGCCGTGTCACCCTCCAGAACCCTTATGATATCGCCTACTGTTATCGCGCCGGGTCTTTTGGCCAGCACATACCCGCCGTGCGGCCCGCGCAGGCTCTTCACCAAGCCGCTTCTTCTCAGTTTATTGAGAAGCTGCTCCAGATAGGATACCGATATATCCTCCTTTTCGGCTATGGCGGATATGGAAATCGCCCCTTTACCGTATTCAAGCGCCAGGTTTAGCATCGCCCTGAGGCCATATGTCGATTTGGTCGATAATTTCATGACGCGTATATGTTATCATACTTGACAATTTTTGTCAATTATTTTCTTGGGCGTTTTTCCCTTGACATGCCGCCCTGTAGCATTATCATATCAAAGGAGGAATTTCGCTTATGGCGAGGACTGGAAACAGGCTGACGCTTTTTACGGCATTAATCTCATTATCGATACTATCCGCCGGCGATGTGACTGGCGCCGGCGCAGATAGCCTTCCCACAAGAAGACTGATTGATGCCGAGAGGCGGCTCAAAAGCCGTATAATCAGAAAGATCGAGCTACCCAAAGGCGGGTATCACGAGGGCCTCTTCCTGGACGGGAAAGAGCTCTGGGTCGCAAACGGCAAAGGCGGCAATATCTGGGTCATCGACTTGGATAGCGGGAGACTAAAACGGGAGATAACGCCTGTGGCCGGGTTTACAGAGGGGATAACAACCTCCGGCGGCGATACCTTCGTGACGGATTGGGAGGAGAAGAGGTTATATCGGATAACGATGGATGGAGGCCGGATGATGGCGCATGATTCGGTCTCCTTTTCTCCTGCGTACCCGGCCGGCGTGGTGTGGGATGGCCGCGACCTGTTTGTCATCAAATGGACGCGGGGTTTCGGGACAAGGTTTGAACTTCTGCGGCTGGACTCAAAAACCCTGAACGTGCTTGAAAAGATAGACATACAACGCATACAGGAACCCGCCCATATCGCATGGGACGGCGCGTCCTTGTGGATAACGAGCTGGTATAACCGGAGAGTATACAGGATCGATAAGGCGGGCTGGAAGATAACCGGGTATTTCCGCTCCCCTGTTCCGAGAACCACAGGGATAGCATGGGACGGTAAGCGCTTCTGGCTTACAGGGACTTATGGCGGCCTTTATCAGGTCGAGGTCGTTTCAAATTAAGGGGCGCAAGGTGCAAAGCAAGATACGGATAGGCAAAGAAGAGTTTAATACTAACATATTCCTCGCCCCGCTTTCGGGCTGTTCCGACCTCGCATTCAGGTTAATAGCCAGGGAACATGGCGCAAAATTCTGTTTCTTCGAGATGCTCGACTCGACCTCCCTGGGGCGCGGCACGAAGAAGACTCTCGATATTCTGAAGACCGTAAAAGGAGACTCCCCTATAGCGGCACAGTTATTGGGAGCGGACCCGGCCCAGATGCTTCGGGCCGCAAAGGTCCTTCTCGAACACGCGAAGGTCTCGTTCCTGGACATAAACAGCGCCTGCCCCGCCAGAAAGGTAATAAAAAAGCTCTCCGGCGCGTATCTCTTAAAAGAGCCGACTGCCCTGTACGGGGCAATCGAGACGCTCTCCTCGTCCCTATCTATTCCGATCACCGTAAAGATGCGCCTTGGATACGATAATAAAGACCTGGATAAACTTGCCGCGCTCGCCATGCGGTGCGAGAGACACGGCGCCAGCGCCTTATTCGTCCACGGCAGAACCAGGCTCGAAGGGTATAAGGGTAACGTGGATTATCACGCTATAAAGGTCATAAAGGATTCCGTAGGTATCCCGGTATTCGGCTCTGGCGACATACTAACGGCGGGCCTGGCGAAGAAGATGTTTGATTCCACCGGCTGTGACGGCATATGCGTGGCGCGCGGGGCGCTCGGCAATCCATGGATATTCCGGGAGATCGAGGACTACCTTGGGGACGGGGCGTTGCCGTCCAGGAGGCCCTTTTTATCAAAAAAGGCGGCCTTAAAAAGACACCTCTCTCTTATAGACAGGCATAAGGAGATATCGCCGTCCGGCAAGATAGGCTTCATGCGCAAGGTGGCGCTATGGTACTTGAAATCGTTTCCTAAGGCAAAGGTCATCCGTGGACGTATAGGACGCGCGAATAGCCACAGGGAACTTTTGGAGGCGATCGATCATACCGTAACGGATTATTGCAATACGTGACCGGATATACTGTTAGGACATACGCCTTCGGCGGTTACTGCGGGAGGTGTATAGGCGGTACCTTTGCATTTAGGCCATGTCCTCATATACTCCGGGACGAGGTCTGATGTCGCCGGTGTGGCGGTAGGCGCGGCCCCCGCTTCAATGGCCCACCGCTGGACAGCCCCCTGTATCTGTTTCAGGTTCTCAACGCAGACGGCCTTTTCCGCCATTTCCTGCGCCTTTACATAGTTGCGTATGGCGACGGCTGCCAGTATACCTATTATCGCGACTACTATCATGACCTCGATCAGCGTAAAACCTTTTGCCTGGCTTTTCTCAAGGGTCTTCAGCTGCCGCGGCTTCGTCATTTTGGAATAATCTTTGGGCGGCCTCTTCTCCCTCAAGTAATGGAGTTTCCCCTTCTTTTTTAATTCTTCATATATCATTACCCATGCGCAGTCTTTATCCTTATCAACCTCGCACTTGCCTTTATTCTGGCCGCCGCAGGGGCCGTTTAAGAGCGCCTTCGCGCATCTGGTTATAGGGCAGATACCGCCGGTAAGCTCAAGCACGCATTCTCCGCAAGCAGAACATCTCTCAAGGAAGGCGTTATCCTTGTCTATGGCGCCCATGAAGAGCGTGTCGCAGCCGACGTGGATATCCTTTTCTGTCCTCGAATTTTCCTTAACGGACTGCACCCCGAGGCCGCATGCCAAAACGAGCACGGAATCGGCCTCTTCGACGGCCTTTCTGCTTTTAACGAGTTCCAATTTTACTTGGGCGGCTATGCACGGCGCGTCAGGTATTACATAGCCTGTGACAATCTTGCCTTCCTTTTCAAGCGCGGCCTTCATCGCCTTTACCTCTTCTTTACCGCCCGTCTTGCACGCCGTTGAACATTCGCCGCAGCCGATTATGAATACCTTTTTTTCGCCCTCCAGGTATTTCAATATTTCTTTTAATTCTTTCTGTTTCGTTATTATCATTACATGTCCCCCGACGTCACGCCACCGCTTCGACCTTCTTTACCTCCGGGACCTCTTTTCTTATGACCTGTTCCACGTAATTCGCCATCGTCATCTGGCTCATCGGGCACCCTGAGCATGCCCCTTTGAGCCGGACCTTTACGACACCGTTGGCAACGTCAACCAGCTCTATGTCGCCTCCGTCCTGCCGCAATGCCACCCTTATCTTATTCAATACATTCTCTATTTTTTCTCTCATTTATGCGCCTTTCCTTATCTTAACAATTCTTCTATGTCCAACTCAAATACCGCCTTGCTTCTCGCCCCTATATATTTTTTGACAATCCTGCCTTTTTTATCGATGACAAAGGTCGTAGGGATCGCCCTTATGGAACCATACGCATTGCTCGTCTTGCCGTCGTCTATCAGGACCGGGTAATTGATGCCGAACTTCTCCGCAAAATCTCTCGCATCCTGCGGACCCACAAGAGCTATTCCTATAATAGACGCCCCTTTGTCCCTGTAGGCGCTTTCCAATTCTATGAAATCCGGGATCTCCCGCCTGCATGGCGGGCACCAGTCGGCGAAGAAGTTTAAGACCACCACCCTGCCCTGATATTGCGACAGGCTCACATATCCGCCTCCCGTATCTTGGAGCGTGAAATCAGGCGCCTTATCTCCTATGCCTTGGGTCACGCAGCCGGATTGCCCGGATACAAGAAACGCCGCGATAAATAATGCGATTGTAAAAAATTTTAGGTTTTTCATAGCTCCTTTCCTTCAATGAGCCCACGACTTACGGAGCGCAAGCGACGTAAGTCGTCTTGCTCGCTTTACGAGTCGGAGCGAATTGATCCCGCAAAATACCTTAAGTGCCGCCCGTTCTGCCATCCAATCATTTTGCGGGACTTTTAGACCTGAACGACCCTGTTTAAAAAATTTGTCATCACCTGAAAATAATCCGTCACCATCGCTATGCCGATCAGGATGAGGAAGATGCCGGAAACATAGGTAACGGCGCCTATAACCTTATTGACCTTTTTGATATAGGTAAGAAAATAGCTCATCAAAAGGCTCGATAGAAAGAATGGGACCGCTATGCCCATGGAATATGCTACCAAAAATTTGGCCCCGGCGGCAACGTCCGCCTTAGTACCGGCAAGGACGAGGATTGAGCCGAGGATCGCGCCGGCGCACGGCGTCCATGCGGCGGCGAATGTAACTCCCACCAATACCGAACCTAAATAACTCACGCCTCTTTTTTTAAAGGTGAACTTTCTGTCCTTCGTCAGAAAGCCGAGATTCAGGATCCCCATGAGCTGCAGCCCAAACAGGATTATGAGTACGCCGCCGCCTATCCTTATATACTTTTGATATTGAACAAGCGCCTTGCCCAAGAGCGTAGCCGTAAGGCCGAGCAGGACGAAGACGACGGAGAAGCCCAAGATGAAAAGGAGGGAATGTATTATGGTCTTCCTCCTCGCCGTCAGGGCGCCGCCTTCTTTTGTAAGATCGTCGAAGGATACGCCCGTTATGTAGACTATGTAGGATGGCATGAGCGGAAGAAAACACGGCGAGAGGAACGTCAGGAGCCCCGCGGTAAAAGCCACAAGATACGATAGATTATTTTCCATTATTGTGATTGCGTGACCCTTATCTTTACCGTATTAAGTTCCTTTTTTATGTCAGAGAGGTCGGATTTAAGTTCCCGTATCCCGGCTAAGATATCGTCCAATTTTTTTGACGTGTCGGAAGCGCCCTGTGAAATAACCGGTTGAGGGTTCCTCTCTTCCGCGCGCCCGCCTTCTGAAGACGCCCGCGCGAACGCCGCGCCCGCGCACACTAAACAGGCTGCCGCCACCGAGCATAAGAAAATTATAAGCCCCTTTCTCTTCATTCCCTTTCTCCTCCTTTTAATCCGGCATAATGATATCACACGTCATAAAATTTGTCATCTCCTATTCCTCTACCGGACGCTCTTTTAGGGGCTTGAATGACAATCCGGAATCTGTTCCGGGAAGCCCCTGGACCGGTTCCGCAAGGAAGAACTTTTTGTCCTTGATCCATTTCTTAAGGGTCTCGGCGATCTCGACGGCCTTTGGATAGCTTGAAAGCGAGGCGGTAGGGACCTCCTTGCCCTTAATCTTTATCTTGCCGCTTTTGAGTTCCTTGTAATTCACCTCGCCTAAGGACGATGATATGCCGTTCGGATAGTCGTTTGAGTAATCGACTATCTGGGCGAATATCTCCTCGTCTTTAACGGCCGTATATTTAACCATCTCTTCATCGAGTATGGGGATGGGGAGGCCCAGACCGAGCGTAAGCGTCACGCCATATCCCTGAAATGATGTCCCCACGAGCCATTGGGACGACATCCCCTTTAAGTCGCCCATTACGGCCAGCGTCCCGGCCGGCGCTTGAGGGACGCCGTTGGATTTCCTCTTAACGCCGGGGTTGTGCTGGGTGCCCTGCCAATAGACATAACCGATGCCTCCACCCAGGAATATCCTTGTTCCCACGCCTATCGTCTTGTAATAAGGGTCGTTCAAAAGGGGCGAGAGCTGGCCCGCGCTGCAATAATTTGCGTTGCCGAGTTCCGGCTTCAACGTCCCCATATAGGTATATATGGACCTTTTGCCGGAGAGGTTGACCGCGACATTGTAATTCTGGTAAGAGTTTCTCGGGTTCAGAAGGACCGCTTCATTCAAATCCTTTATATTTATCCACGTCTTTATGTGTTTGCGCGGATAGCAGTCCGTGCCGTAGGCGGAGGCCTCGAGGCATATGTCTTTTCCGCCCGCCAATTCCTCTATGACATGCCCTCCGCCATATTTAAATTCGCCGGGGAAGACCTTATTTCTCGGGTCATCTTCGGGCATGGCCGTCGCTCCGATATATATGTCCACCGCGGCGAAACCGGTGTACACCTGGACATTGTTCAGGGTGACCTTGCCTCCGCCCAGTTTTATCTTGGGCCTGGAGTGGCCCACATTGAGGTACGCGCCGCTGGAGCACATGGGACCGAAGGTCCCGGTCGTAACGACGTCCACTTCCCTCGCCGCCTCTTCGGGGCCCTTCTTCTCCACGATATCTATTATCTCCTCGGCCGTAACGACTACGACTTCGCCAGTTTTTATCTTCTCGTTTATCTCTTTTATAGTCTTCGCCATATCCCACCTCTCTTTATATTTTCGGCCCTTTGTGAAGCTCATTCAATGCTAATTGATTACACAGATTTTTAAAATATTACAAGATTTTCTTATAGGCGTTAATCTGGGTAATCTGGTTTTCAATCTGCGTAATCATAAAATAAAAACTTTACAACGCCCTATTATTCCCTAAAATACTGCTCTACCGAAGAAAAATACCTCTCTCCCGTATCGGGCAGTACCGTGACAACTGTCTTGCCCGCACCCAATTCTTTCGCCACCAGGAGGGCCGCCCAGATGGCGGCGCCGCTTGATATACCCGCAAATATCCCCTCGTCGGTAGCCAGACGCTTCGCCGTCTTAAAGGCATCTTCGTCGCTTACCTGTATTATACGGTCGATGACGGATCTATTCAGGACATCCGGAACGAAACCCGCGCCTATGCCCTGGATCTTATGCGGTCCCGGCCCGCCTCCTGAAAGGACAGGGCTCCCCTTCGGCTCAACCGCTATAATCTTTATATTGGGGGCCTTCTTTTTTAAAACCTCCCCCGCGCCGGTTATAGTACCGCCCGTGCCTACCCCTGAGACAAACGCATCGATCTTGCCTTTCGTGACTTTTAGGATCTCTTTCGCCGTCGTCTTTCTGTGCGCGGCGGGATTGGCGGCGTTCTTGAACTGCTGCGGCATGAAACTGCCGGGCGTCTTCCCCACGAGCTCCTCCGCCTTCCTGATCGCGCCCTTCATCCCTTCCGCTCCGGGCGTCAATACGACTTCGGCCCCGTATGCCTTAAGCGCGTATATCCTTTCGACGCTCATGGTATCCGGCATCGTGAGGACGCATCTATATCCCTTGACCGCGGCCACCATGGCAAGGCCTATGCCCGTATTGCCTGAAGTGGGCTCGATGATGGTGGCGCCGTTTTTAAGGAGGCCCTTCTTCTCGGCGTCCTCGACCATGCTCAGGCATATCCTGTCTTTTACGCTCCCTCCCGGATTAAAATATTCCAGTTTCGCCAGGACCTCGGCCGAGCCTGGGCCCGGAAGGCGGTTTAATCTGACCATGGGCGTGGCGCCTATGAGTTCGGCTATGTTATCCGCTATCCTATCGCTAAAAGGCATCTTGCCTCCCTTCCTAAATTTGATAGGTAAACGATTCTTTCTGGCTCTTGGCCCGGTTGACCAGGTCCTCAAATGTAATCGTATCGATTATCGAGGAGGTGGCAAGGCTTACCTCCTGCCATATCTTTTTGAATATACATTTGTATGTATCCCTGCATCCGGCATACCCCTTCTCCAGACAGGCGATGGGTTCTACCGGGCCGTCTATAAACCTGATGACCTGCCCCAGTTTTATCTCCGAAGGCGGTTTGGCCAATAGATACCCTCCTACGTTGCCGCGCCTCGACTCGACAAAACCGCCTCTTTTTAAATCCAGGAGGACCTGCTCCAGAAATTTTATGGGGATATCGGCCCGTTTGGCGATATCATGTATGGTCACCACCTTTTCTTCATAATGGAGCGCCAGGTCAAGTATCGCCTTTAAGGCATAATCACCCCTGTAAGTTATTCTCAACTTATAGCTCCTTTTGTCTATAATCTCTATCGGATAAGTAGAGTATACCATAGAAACCCGTTTTGTCAAGGGTATTTGGCTTTTTAAATGCGAAGCTTATCTAAAAGCTCCCTTGCCGCCGGGGCTGCCGGATGGAAGCCGGCTGTTTCGCCGGGGAAGACGCGAAAACCGATACTGCAGATAGACATCCTTTTTGCCTTGGTGTGGCTGGCCACTATACTGCAGGCGTCTTTAAGAAGATGGGCCGAGCCCTCTCCACGCAGTATGGTCATGGGGCCGGGCAGGTCTCTTGCCCTCAGGATGATGTCGCCTTTTTTGAACAATGTCTCTAATATGGAATTCTCCTCCTCGTCCCTGCCGACGACGAGCCTCACCTTTTCGGACAGCCTGAAATGCCTGCCGACCTTAAGAAGGTTTATATTGTCTTTTGTGAGGGTTTCGTATTTCATCATATCCTTCACCCTGCTGGCGAACCTGGGGTCCGTCAGAAGGCACCCCCCGGCAGGGTTTGGATAAGTACCTATCCCAAAGCTTTTGGCCAGCGCCATCTGGGGTTTGCGCGACCGGCCCTTTATATCAAGAAGCCTCCCGCGATCGACAATACCCTTTTCTTCCGGCAAGGTTGGTTCAAAGTGTTTTGCGGAAAGCGGCCTTAAGATGAGGCCCTTTAATCCGGATCTCTTCTCTATAAGCATTATCGCGTCCCGCCTCTGCGACATGGGCCGCTCGCCAAGCACTTCGCCTGTCACTACGAAAGAGGCACCCGACGGCGCGAGATATTCCTTCGCCTTCTTCAGCATGAATATCTTGCAGTCTATGCACGGATTTATATTCGCGCCATAACCGTGTTTGGGGCTCTTCACGACCTCGAGGAATTCGTTTTCCACGCTGAAGACGGTTAATGGGATCTTGAGCGTCTCCGCCGCCATATCGGCCGCTGACCTGGTTTGCCTTTTAGAACAGGTAAACCCTATATCATAATGAACCGCTTCCACATCTACGCCCTGTTCAAGCATGAGTTTTGTGGCGAGTATGCTGTCCAGCCCGCCGGAGAGTAACGATAATGCCTTTCTATTCATGAAGGATTGGCCCCTAATTTTTCCAGCCATTCCTTTATCTTCTTCTCATATCCCATGGCGGTGGGGATGTAATATCTTTTGTCCGATGGTTTATACTGCTGTTTCACGAAATGGTCCTTGTAGTCATGGGCGTACTTATAACCGGCCCCGTGGCCGAACTCTTCGCCGTCTAAGTGAGCGTCTTTCAGGTGGTCCGGCACCTCCAGGACCCTGCCGGCCTCGACGTCTTTCAGGGCGGCCTCTATGCCCAGATACGCGGCGTTTGATTTCGGCGCGCATGCCACGTAGACGGCCGCCTGCGCCAGAGGTATCCTCGCCTCCGGCATCCCGACGAATTCCGCGACCTGAAGCGCGGCGTTCGCCACTACTATCGCCTGCGGGTCGGCGTTACCCACATCCTCCGCGGCGCAGATTACTATACGGCGCGCGATAAAGCGGGGGTCCTCGCCCGCGTATATCATCTTGGCAAGCCAATAAAGGACGGCATCGGGGTCGCTGCCTCGCATGGACTTTATAAAAGCGGAGATGGTGTCGTAATGCCCGTCCTCGTCCTTATCGTACACTACGGCCTTTTTCTGTATGGACTCCTCCGCCACTTTTAGGGTGAAATGTATCTTATTGTCCTTCGCCGCCCGTGTCGTGAGCACCCCCACCTCCAGCGCGGTGAGGCCGCGCCTCGCGTCGCCTTCCGAAACTTTCGCCAGGAATTCAAGCGCCTCGTTATCCATGGCGACGGGCATCTTCCCGAGGCCATTCTCTTTGTCGCAAAGCGCTTTTTTCAGTATGCCGATTATGTCTTCGTCGCGCAGTTTTTTGAATTCGAAGATCTGGGATCTGGAGAGGAGCGCGGAGTTCACATAGAAGAAAGGATTGTGCGTGGTAGTGCCTATCAGGACGGGGTTTCCGGCCTCGACGTCCGGCATGAGCACGTCCTGCTGGACCTTATTGAAACGGTGAATCTCGTCTATGAGGAGTATCGTGCGGTTTCCGTCCAGGGACCGGCGTTTCCTGGCGGCATCGATTACCTTTCGCATGTCGGAGACGTTATTGGAGGCGGCGTTTATCCTCTCGAAACGCGATTGTGTCCTCTCCTTTATTATGAGGGCGAGTGTCGTCTTACCGCTCCCGGGCGGGCCGTACAGTATGAGGGACGATACCTTGTCGGATTCTATGAGCCGCCTTAATAACTTATCCTTGCCTAGAATATCCCCCTGGCCGAAGAAATCGTCCAGAGTCTTCGGCCGCATCCTCACCGCGAGCGGCTCGAATCCTTTAATCGTTTTTTTCTCCCGTTCGAACAGGTCCATAGATAAAAAAAATCCCCGCGAGTGGCGTGTGAGAAAGAATTCTTGACCCTGTTATGTACAGGTGGGCATCCTCTTAGCCCCGCCAAGGCGGGGTTAAAGTCAGATCCCCTTAAATGATGCTAATGGCTCAAGATTCATTTGCTCTAAACCACGCTCACCGCAGGGATTTTTTATTCCATTGAAAGTATAGCACATGACGGCAGGAAAGGCAAACCCCTACCTTAGTTCGGCCCCTAAACGGGCGGTGAGCGCGGCGCAAATACTGGAGTGAAGCGTAGTTACTTCCGCGTCTTCCAGAGTTTTTGACGGATTCAGGTATTCTATCCTGTAGGTGAACCCCACTTTTCCCGACGGTATTTGTTTCCCGGTATATACATCCACCGTTTCAACATTTGCCGTTATGGCTCCGCCCGTTTCTTTTATCACGCCAAGTATCCGCGCGTTCTCCGTGCCCTTATCGACGATTATGGAGACGTCCCTCGTGACGGACGGATACCGCGGAGGTTCTTTGTATCTCGCTCTTGGCAAAGAATTCTTAAATATCTCTTCCAGAGAAAGTTCTATGGCGTAAATTTTTTGTTTTATGCCGTAGCCATCGAGCGTCTCTTTTGAGATTTCTCCGATACACCCCGCCGGGCCTATGCCTTTTAAATCTATGGACGCTGATGCCCCTTTTGAAAGGAACGGGTATTCGGCGCGCGTTAACTCCAGGTCTTCCAGCCCAAGCTCCTTAAGCAGGGCATCAAGCGCCCCTTTAAGGTCAAAGAGGCTGAATCCCTGAGGCGCAGTCTTCCAGCTGCCTGACGAAGAGCCGCTCAAGACCATCGAGAGCCGTTTTGTCTCTGTAAAACCTTTCGCGCCGCTTTCAAGGTAGACGCTGCCTATCTCGAAAAGGCTTATGCCCCGGGCTTTTCTATTTATGTTCCACGCCACGGATTTTAAGAGCCCCGGGATCAGGCTTGGCCTCATGACTTCCTGCTCCGCCGAAAGAGGATTTTCTATGCTTACGATATCATAATCAAGCATATTAGCCGATTCAAGGTCCTTCGAGGATAAGAGGCTTAGATTAAGCGCCTCGTCAAATCCGCAGGCTGTCAATATTCCGCGTATACGCCCTGCCAAGACCCTCTCTTTTTCGACTCTCTCTGTCTGATTAGAAGGTATGGGCGGAAGCGTTAACGGCACCTTTTCATAACCCCATATGCGCGCCACCTCTTCTATGAGGTCGACCTCCGCTTTTATATCCTGCCTGAAGGAAGGTATCTCAACCGTCAATGTCTCTTTGAGGATTGCCCTTATTCTAAAACCCAGGGATTGCAGGATATCTTTCACCTTGGCCGGAGGCACGGAAACGCCCAGGAGGCCGTTCAACCTGCCGTACCTCAAGACCAGGGTCTTCTTCGCCGCGGCTTTTCCCCCTATATCGACTATCTTCCCGGCGGCGCCGCCCGCCTCTTGCGCGATAAGCCCGGAGGCCCTGTCCGACGCCCGCAAGACCGCTTCCGGATCGACTTTGCGTTCAAATCTGTAGCTCGATTCCGTAGATATGCCCAGAATCCGGGCCGTCCTCCTTATCGAGACGGGATCAAAGACCGCGGCCTCCAATAAGATATTTTTAGTCGAGGCGGTCACTTCTGTCGCCAGAGCCCCCATTACGCCCGCGACCGCTATCGGTTTGTCCTTATCCGCGATAACCAGCATCGTCTCGTCAAGTTTTCTCTCTATGCCGTCTATGGTAATGATTTTTTCGCCCTTCCTGGCTTTTCTTACGATGACCGTCTGCCCGGATATCTTGTCCAGGTCAAATGCGTGCATCGGCTCACCCAGTTCGAAGAGGCAGAAGTTGGTGATGTCCACTACATTATTGACGGTCCTCATTCCCATAGCGGCGATCTTATTCTTAAGCCATTTAGGAGACTCCGCAACCCTCACGTTTTCTATTACCCGGCCCGTATAGCGAGGGCAGAGCTTCTTGTCCTCAACGGATATTTTTACCGCACGACATCCTGTGGTCCGTGGTCTATGGTCTGTGGTCTGTAATGGAATTTTCAGCCTCTTCCCCGTGAGCGCGGCGACTTCTCGGGCGATGCCTGTCACACTTAAACAATCTGGCCTGTTGGAGGTCACCTCTATCTCGAATATGTAATCATCGGCTAAGGCCGCGACAGAATCCACCGACAGGCCTGCCATTGTAAGGATCTCGGCAAGCCTTTGCGCGTCCATTTTTATATCCACATAACACTTAAGCCAATTATAGGATATCTTCATGCTAAAACTGTTTTAGGAACCTCTCGTCGTTTGCGAAGAATAACCTTATATCGTCTATGCCGTACTTGAGCATCGCTATGCGCTCCACGCCCATGCCGAACGCGAACCCGGTCACCTTCTCCGGATTATACCCTACGTTCTTGAAGACCTTCGGATTCACCATGCCGGCGCCGAGTATCTCCAGCCACCCCTTGCCGCCGCAGACGCTGCATTTGCGTTGTGCGTCGTGCGTTTTGCGTTGTGCGTCTTCGTCTCCGCAGATTACGCACGATATATCCACCTCCGCGCTCGGCTCGGTGAACGGGAAGAAGCTCGGCCTGAAACGCATCCGTATCTTTTCGCCGAATATCCTCTTTGCGAACATGGTAAGCGCGCCTTTAAGGTCGGAAAACTTTATGCCTTCCCCAACGGCCAGCCCTTCCACCTGATGAAACATGAATGAGTGTGAGGCGTCGGTCGCGTCTGGCCTGAACACCTTGCCGGGTATGACTATTGAAAAGGGCGGCTTATTCTTTTCCATAAATCTGGCCTGCACGGGCGAGGTATGGCTTCTAAGCAGATACCGGATTCCGTCATGCGTCATGCGTGGTGCGTCGTGCGTTTTGAGGTAGAACGTATCGAAGGCGTCGCGCGACGGGTGCTCTAGGGGAATATTGAGGGCCTCGAAATTATAGTATTCCGTCTCTATCTCCGGGCCCTCCACCACCCTGAAACCCAGAGATATGAATATATCGCATATCTCGTCTATGGTCTTGGTCACGGGATGGATATGCCCGATACCGCGGCTTGCCCCGGGGAGGGTTATATCGACTTCTTCTTCCTTTCGGCCCCTTGACGCCGAAACGGTTTTCATCTTTTCCTCGAGTCCTGCCGTTACGGCGGACTTGGTCTCGTTTACCGCCCTGCCTGCCTCGGGTTTCTCGGAAGGCGGCAGCGCGGCAATCTCTTTCATGATGTCGGCGACGATGCCTTTTCTCCCGAGGTATTTTATGCGCACCCTCTCGAGCGCCTCCGCGTCGTTGGCAAGGTCTATCTCGGCGAACGCCTCCGCTTTTATCTTCAGTATCTTTTCGCGCATAACCCTCTATGCCTTTGCTATCTCCGACAGTTTCCCGAAGGCCTTTTTATCGAATACCGCCAGTTCCGCCAGCATCTTTCTGTTTACGGCCACCTTTGCCTTCTTAAGGCCCGAGATGAGCCTTGAGTATGTGGTGCCGTGCTCCTTGCAGGCGGCGTTGACCCTGGCTATCCAGAGGGTCCTGAAGAACCTCTTCTTCTGCTTCCTGTCCCTGTAACTGTAGTACATACCTCTCGCCACAGCTTCCTTCGCGCGCTTGTACATCCTGTGCCTTCCGCCCCACTGTCCCTCGGCGGCCTTCATCACCCTCTTCCTTCGTCTTTTTGTCGCAACAGCATGCGCTACCCGTGCCATTAGTATACCCTCCCTGTTTCGTCTTGCGTTATGCGTATTGCGCCATGCGTACGCAAAACGCACGACGCGCAACGAAATATAAATCCTGCTTTTTATTTCCCGTATGGCAACAACTTATGCATCGCCTTCTCGTCGACTTTTTCAACGATAGCGGCTCTTCCGAGAATCCTCTTCTCCTTGGAGCTCTTCCATGCCAGGAGATGCCGCCTGCCGGTCCTGAACCGTTTTATCCTGCCCTTCTTCGTGACCCTCACCCTTTTTGCAACTGATCTGTTTGTCTTAAGTTTAGGCATGTTTCTCCTTGTAAATAGTATGGGAAACCAGAGAACAGAGTACAGAAACCAGGTTCTGGTTTCTGGTTACTGGTTGCTGGCTGCTGGTTACTGCGTTTAATTATTTCGGCCTTACCACCATATTCATGAATCGGCCTTCAAGACCGGGCGACTGTTCCACCTCGCCTATCGTAGATATATCGCTGGCGATCCTGTCCATTATCTTTCTCCCGAGGTCTATGTGCGCCATCTCCCTGCCGCGGAACATCATAGTTATCTTCACCTTATCGCCCCGTTTCAGGAAGTCCTGGAGGAAATCCATCTTGACCTGATAATCGTGGTCGCCTATCTTCGGCCCGAACCTTAGCTCCTTTATGTGGACGACATGCTGTTTCTTCCTGGCCTCTTTCTCCTTCTTCTCCTGGTCGTATTTATATCTGGAAAAATCTATGATCCTGGCCACGGGCGGATTCGCCCCAGGCGCCACCTCGACCAGGTCCAGGCCCGCTTCCTGCGCCCTCTTCACGCCTTCCTGAACACTCATCACCCCGAGCATATTTCCGTTCTGATCTACTACCCTGACCTCTTTTGACCGAATTCCAAAGTTTACCCTTATGTTTTTCTTAACGATATGCCGTCACCTCCCTATTTTTTTTCCTTTATCTCTTTTCCGATTTTGTCTATAAATTCTTCGACTCCCATCGCGCCTGAATCGCCATTCGCCTTTGACCGAACCGAAACCGTGCCGGCAGCCTTCTCCTTCTCGCCGACTATGAGCATATACGGTATCTTCTCGACCTCGGCATCCCTTATCTTCTTCTGCATCTTCTCGTTTCTTATGTCGGTCCTTGGCCTCAAGCCTTCGGCTTTAAGCGCCGCCTCCACCTTGAGCGCATAGTCTATGACCTTCTCGGATATCGGTATCACGGAGGCCTGGACCGGCGCGAGCCACGCCGGGAAGAGCCCGGCATAATGCTCTATAAGCACCCCCACGAACCTTTCCAGGGACCCGAATAGCGCCCTGTGTATCATGATAGGCGTCCTTGCCGAACCGTCGTTCGCTATGTATTCTACGGCAAACTTGAGCGGCAGGTTGAAATCGACCTGTATCGTCGAACACTGCCATGGCCTGCCTATGGCGTCTTTTATCTTTATGTCTATCTTTGGCCCGTAAAATACGCCTTCGCCCGGGTCTATTTTGAACTCGTGCCCTTCCTTTTTAAGCGCGTTTTCGAGGGAGGCGGTCGCCTTCTTCCACATCGCGTCATCGCCCACATGTTTTTCCGGCATGGTCGAGATATAGATATCGTACTCCTTAAACCCGAAGGAGCCCAGTATGTGGAAGTTAAGCTTCAATACCTTCAGTATCTCCTCTTCCATGCTTTTGGCGTCGCAGAATATGTGCGCGTCGTCCTGCGTGAACCCCCGAACGCGCATGAGCCCGTGCAGAACCCCTGACTTTTCGTACCTGTAGACGGTCCCGAGTTCCGCGAACTTTATGGGGAGGTCGCGGTAACTGCGCGTCTTAGATTTATATATCAATATGTGGCCCGGGCAATTCATGGGCTTAACGATATACCTCTCCTTGTCTATTTCCATCGGAGAATACATGTAATCTTTGTAAAACTCCATATGCCCGCTCGTCTCCCAAAGCCCTATGCGTCCTATGTGCGGGATATTGACGAACTCATAACCGTTCTTCATGTGCTCATCGCGCCAGAAGTCCTCTATCGTCTTTCTAAGGATAGCGCCTTTCGGGTGCCAAAAGACGAGGCCCGGCCCCCAATCGTCTTCGATAGAAAATAGTTCCAGTTCCCGCCCGAGCTTCCTGTGGTCCCGGGCCTTCGCTTCTTCCAGAACTTTCAGATATCCGTCGAGGTCCTTCTGGGAACCGAAGGCGGTGCCGTATATCCTCTGGAGCATCGGGTTCTTCTCGCTTCCTCTCCAGTAGGCGCCGGCGACCGAGAGAAGTTTGAAGGCCTTGATCTCTTTTGTCGATCCTATGTGCGGCCCGCGGCAGAGGTCGAAAAAATCGCCGTCTCGATAAATGC
>CAZPYQ010000015.1:0-18684 GCA_964590585.1 uncultured Planctomycetia bacterium
GTATAATGGGGAAGGATTTACCTTAGAACGATTGCACGGGGCCTTGCGCGATATCATAGAAGACATCTTAAGTTATGGTGATCTCTCAGGCGGGGCAGATACCGAGCTGTCGGTAAAATTGAGGAATATGGCAAGGATGGATAAAGGAAGCTCCGAGGAAGCGGTTGCGATAGAGGCGCTTTGGCGCATAATGAGCGAATACAACCTCCGCTCCGGCCGCCTGGCCAAGACGGTAGAAGACAATGTATTAGTCAATGCCGCGGAGCAAGCGCGCATAGAGGAACTTTTGTCCGCGGCTGAATCACGCATAAGCAGCCATGAGCAAAGTAGAAGGGCCTCATCGAGCGGGGAAGGGAAGGACTATGGGGTAGATGTTTCAAGAGAGGCCAGACGCTTCTCGTGGTCTTCGGCGAGCTCTTTTATCTTTCCAATGTCGGTTCCGATGGCCCTTAGCTCTGTCTTAACGACAAAGGTATCCTCGGTGAGTTTGCCGACTTGCTCAAATATGCCGTCAACCTTAACTTTGACCGCGCCCAGTCCCTCGCCAAAAGTTCTAAATTGGCTTCTCAGATCTTCGATGAGCACCGCAACCTCACCGGCTGTCATAGTAGTTTTACCTTTAGGATTGTCTTTCATAACAGAAATAATTGTAAGTCAAGGAACTGGTTTTGTCAATGGGATTATTTCGCCAAGGCGTGTAAACGCTAAGGCGTTGCCCATCCGCGCCTCATCGAGCGGGTACAGGGAGGAGCTTCTAAGGACGGAGCCTATAGATAATGAGATAAACGAGGTCCTGGAAGACCTATTTGCGAGGACCGTTACGCTTCTGGCCAAGAGAAGAGGGGTACGCGGCACTGATGCGGAAAGAGCGCTGATAGAGGAGGCCAAGGCATCGATCGCGGAAGCGAGAAGGCGTATCGGCGGCTTTAGCCGCAGGACGAAAGGGAGACAGGGTATAGAGGCCGAGATACTCGAACTGCGCCGCCAGGCATACGAACATATCAAAAAGGCCGAGGCGCTTATACAGAGGCCCAATGAACCGGCAGCGCTCGCCGCCTTTAGGGGCGCGCTTAACGATATAGCAGCCGCCCGACAGAAGGCCATAGCCCATCGCCTGGCCCGCCAGGATAAGGTCCAGCGCATAACAGCGGAAACGGACGATACGATCTCGCTCACCCAGCAGCAATACATGCTGCTCGGCAGGGCGAGGATACCCATAGGCAACTACGCCCCTCGGAACTTCAGGACCCTCTGGCAGGTATTCCGCTCACTGGACGACCAGGAGAGGACGGAATTGGACGACCACCTGGCCATGAGAAAGGCGGTGCGGGCATTGGATAAGACAACCGGACGCGTCGCCCGCGGCGAAGAGTTTGATATAAAAGAAAAATTGGACGGGATAACGCGCATGCTGAATCCCAGAAGGGGCGATATAAGGCTGGAGACGAAGCGCACGGCGCGAATATACATCCGCGAGGCGATAGAGCTGTATAAAGCGGGCGACAGGAAGAGCGCCTCCGAATTCCTGAAAGTAGCGGCCTCCTTATTCAGGTCCCGCATAGATGAGATAGAACGGATACTCGATAATCTTGAAAAGGGACACGTAAAAGTCCTGCGCGCCCACGCGAGGCAGTGGAACGGCCGTATCCGCGCCAATGCGGAAGGCGCCCTGGCGGGTCTCGAAGCGAGGATGTGGGACGATGTTGAGGGCTGGATCGGGAAACTTAAAAATGACAAGGCGATGGATGAGCCGCAGTTCCACGGTTTGAAGCTTCTCTTAGAAAACACCCTGAAGGCGTTTAGAAATGACAGGTCCGCAAACGCGTCCTATATCAGGTATAATCTGGAACTTATAAAGAGAAAGGCATGGGAGGCGGGCCTCCTGGCAAGTTTCATGGCAGATTTCAGGACCGCCTGGGTGAAGGCCAGGCTAAGGTCAGATATTGAGGATACGGACTTCATAGAGGAATCTGTCTTCACCGCCACATTCAAGGCGTTTGCCAGAAGGCGGAACCTGACCAGGGGCTCTCCGCAGGAAGAGATGTGGTGGACCAGATGCTTCCAACCCGCCTTCATATCCACGACCATCAAACCGGCCTCTGTGCGTGAAGCGGCCATAGATAACCCCGCGTTCGAAGCCGTAAGCGATCTCATAGTAATGCAGGAAGTAAGGAACTTCAGCTGCCTCTTGGAGGAATACAAAAATAGAAAAGATTTCCAGAGTACTTATATACTGACAAAAGGTTTCGTGGAAGGTGCGGCTGGCCGAGAACCCATAAGGCCGGCCCGGTCAGTAAATTATAAAGAGCTTTCCGCTCACCAGAAAGACCTGATTCTGAAGGCACTTTCAGAGGATTACAAACTATCCGCATCGCAAGAGGGCATCCTCGCCAATGCCGCCCATCCGTTCTCCGTTCGCGAGTTGATAAGAAGAGATATTACACGAGCCTCTTCGGCTGGAAAGACAAAAAAATGGACCGAAGAATCTGTAATAGCTGTTATTAAGGAAGCTACAGAGGCCGAACTTGAGTTAAACCAAGGTAAAATCCGGTCTGAAGAACAGCGTTCCAAAGAGCTTGGTAAGGAGCTATATCATGCCTATAAGGCAGTAGTATTGAGAAAGGGCGTACCAACCCTACCAGATTGGAAGACGGCCGTAGAGAGGGCGGGAGAGACGCTGCCTGTTGTTAAAAAATGGACTGAGGAATCCGTTATCGCCGTTATCAGGGAATCGGCAGAAGCCGGACTTGAGTTAAATTCAGGTAAAATCTGTTCGGAAGAACAGGGTTCCACAGAGCTTGGTAAGAAGCTATACAATGCCTATAAAACAGTAATTAAAAAGGGCATACCAACACTTCCTGATTGGAAGACGGCCGTAGAGAGGGCGGGATATGAGTTGCCCATTTTCTATGAGACGTGGACCGAAGAATCCGTCATAGCCGTTATTAAAGAATCTCAGGAAGCTGATCCCAAGCTCAATCTAAATTATAAAGCTATAGTATCAGATGAACAGCATATCACAAAACTTGGCAGGGGACTATACCATGCCTATGAGGCAGTAGTAACTAGAAAGCACATACCAACCCTACCAGATTGGAAGACGGCCGTAGAGAGGACAGGAGAGACGCTGCCCGTTGTTAAAAAATGGACCGAAGAATCTGTAATAGCCGTTATTAAGGAAGCGACAGAGGCCGGGCTTGACCCTAATAGACCCCAGTCTCGAAAACAGCGCGCCACAGGTCTTGGTAAGAAGCTATACCATGCCTATTGTGCGGTATCAAAATGGGAAATTGATTGGTGGGCACTCATAGAGAAGGCAGGTTATGAGCAGCATAAGCGTGGGACTCATAGGGGTCGGACCGAAAAATCCGTTGCTGCCAGCTGGACGCAAGAGCAGGACGAACAGCTCGTCAGCATAGCCAGGGCGGTCAGTGAAGAGGAAGGCGGAATAGATGATGTCATTACAGCATCTTCAAAGGATGAGGCGCTTTCTGCCTTTACTCCGGAGGATATATTCGCCAGGCTTCGCGCTCTTGGTCAAAAAAACCTGGTTGACAGGAGGCCTTACGGAGATATATTCGAAGGGTTTGCGTTGATATGTATCGCATTGGCGCCGGACGCGCCGGCACTATTCAGTCAATACTACATCCATAATACGCACAAAAACGGCTTCGTAGACGTCGTAGCAACGGATAAGGCAGGACGGCCCATGCGGTACTACGAAGTAAAGATAGGAAATTTCTCGGATGATATACAAGGACAGATCGCTAATCGCACACATATATTCGGGATACCTACCGAAATGATAGAAGTGGTCTATCTGGATGAGAACGAAGAAGTACGAAAGATAGCGGAAGAGGCAGGGGTTGAATATGTTGATATCGCAAACCATATCGCAGCAATTGCCAATGAATCCATAAGGAAGCGTATGCATAGTGTGCATGACGCGCTAAAAAATATATCTCGCGATGCAGATATATACAACGAAAACAGGGGACGCATGCGTAAAGTTGCCATACTGATGCAAAATATCTTCCTGAACATAGAAGAGCTAAAGGACGAACCGGAACACCTGCAAGAGATCTTGGACAATTTGGATAAGATAATAGGTCTTTTGAAAAGAGATGTTTCACATGCGGCCGATATCGCAAGATACAGGACGTTCGACTCCATAGAAAGAAACGTCTCTTCTTACATGAACTCTCTCAGGCTGTCCCGGCCGTTTTCAATAGCCTACGATCCAGAAAACGGTAGGTATGTGGAAAAGGAAACGTTGATACGATATGGTAACGGCAACGGGAAAAGTGCGAACGGCCCTAACGGTAGGAGTCATAGGGAGAACTCCATGGCTTTACTTGAGAGGGTTGCTTCCGCATCGGCCGCAAACGCTCCCGCTATCTTCGGCTATACCCTGGAAGATATGTTCGGAGAAGACGGCGAGAAGGTCCGCGCCAAGGTAAGCGAGATCGCTGATAGGATATTTACTGGAGATGAAATAGGGAGCGACGATGAGATATTTGAAAGGTATGGCTTAAAAGATTATGAGTATATAGTAAGTGAACTTATGCTACATGCCGCAAGAATGAAAGAATCTAAAATGACGGAGTTTGATTATTCTCTATTTATTAGTACAATTAGAAGCCTTGAAGCTCTCCCACTTATACGATCCCGCATTTCGTTCGGTCGTTGGAGAAACACGATTAAATGCAACTCTACTCCGTACACAATAACTAAAGAAGATCTCAGGATGCTAAGGCCTCTATTACGATATCTACGTGTAAGGGTGCCATCTAGATATTATGTTATAAGAGATAATCTATTATGCGCAGGTAACGATAAGATCAGAACTGCACAATCCATTATGTTTATCGCGAGTCGGCTTAGAAATTATAAATATCTTACAACCCCAACTAAAGATACCGTTGGCAGTCTCCTTGAATTCTATTTTTATATAGCGATAAAATACCGTTGCTATATCATGGGATGGCTGGATAGATATGAGAAATCAGGGGAATCCGAAACCGTCTTGAACGAGATCGTGTCCGAAAGGAATTTTGAAATTGTATATAATGAGTTTAAAATATTCGGGCTTGCCGTTCTGGCAGATGTATTTGATCCTAAGGAAATATCAGCGATGCTCGAGCAGGAGCCCGGTCTAGACAAGAAGGCGCGCGAGGAAGAGGCTGGAGGATTAGGGGCCATCGCGAGAGGGTTGATCCTTGCCTATGCGGACAAAATGGGTCCAATCTCGGTATCTTTATATGTAAACTCAAAACCAATTATTGATCAACAAGAACCTGTCGTTATGGATGATTTATTAGTTATATATAGATACGTCTACAGGATGTTTCAAATAGGTTCTTACAACTACAGAGGTACCGACAATAAAGATTTGCGTATGGCTGTTTCGAGACTTGCCGGCCGCTACCCAATCTTCACAACAACAGCCGAAGATGCGTTAAATAAGATAATGGATAATCCGTTCTCTATAGCTCAGCTTGTACATTACCAAGTACAAACCGGACAACTCGGGCAAGGTATGAGCTTATGGCACGAGAAGTCCCGCGCCTCGTCGAGTGGGGTTGTCCTTGATGAGATGGAGGCGCAAAATAGAGAAGATAAAGCAACCCTTAAATCAACCATAGATTCGACCCTCCTGGATGAGGCGAAACTGGCCAAGGGGGCGGTCCTGGCGCTATATGACACGGACCTTGCCAATGAAGAAACCAGGGATGCGGCAAGGGCTGCGGCAAGGGCGGGGGAGAGCGCTGTAGACAGGTATCTGGATGACAGATTTATTAATATTAGGGGGACAGGAAAAGCCCTGTATGAAGCGGCCCAGAAGGAAGTACAAAGGCTTATAGACGCGGGTATCCCGATAGCCGCCATAGTCACCATAGCTGGTGATGGCACCATAAAAGAGGTGGGGGAGGGGAACCTGAAGGCGCTTATAGGGGAGGGGAAGAGCAAGGTTATAAGGGTGGATACCCAGGGGAATACCCGGTATATACCAATAATAGCCCTCTATGACCTTGCGCTTAGGATCGCCTATTGTCCTGATGACTATAATGGTATATTAGAGTGCCTCAAAAGGATAGGTTTTAAACCCGACGCCGGCACCCCGCAAGGAAAGGAATTTAAGCTAAAAGATGTCGAAGATCTCATCACAAACGGTATCATAGAGATCCTGCCAAAGATAAAGCCCGAAAAGATGACCGAGGCCGCGGAGGCCTACAAGGCGGCGCAGGCGATACTTACCTCGTTGTAAAGCTCATATTAGGGTCATAGGGTCTTAGGGTAAAGGGTCATGAGTCGACATTCTTTCTTGTATATTTATGCGCCTTATGGTAAAGTATGGGCGAAAGAAGAGAGGGGATGCTTATGATCGCAGATGCCGATAAGAAGATAATACAGGATATCTCCAGGCAGTATCATGCGAAGAAAGTAGTGCTTTTTGGATCTAGCGCAGATCCTAAAAGAGAAAGCCGTGATATAGACATAGCTGTAGAAGGGGTGTCTCCCAAAGATTTTTTTAAATATTACGGGGATCTTATCTTTTCGCTATCAAAACCTATCGATGTAATCGATATAAAAGGAAGATCCAAGTTTATTTCGCTCATACTGCGGGAAGGAACGCTTCTATATGGCTGATTATAGGGCATACATTGACGCAGAATATGAAGCTATCGAGAGAGCGTTAGTCTCTTTACCAACAAAGCCTCTTTCTGGGCTTTCTAAGCTTGAACTGGCCGGTGTCGCAGCCCTCCTTCACAATTTTTATAACGGCATTGAAAATGTGCTCAAGCAGACGTTTCGTATTAAAAACATTCAAATTTCGCAAGGCGAGTCCTGGCATCGCGATTTGTTGTTAAAGGCTGCCGAAGAAAAGATCCTTTCAGATATATTATCGGACAATCTCAAGAGATATCTCGCTTTTAGGCACTTTTTCAGCCATGGGTATGCCATAGATTTATCCTCTGATAGGATGGAACCGCTTGTCTCGGCTATCAGAGACGTCTTCGAAAACTTTAAGAGAGAAATCGACAAAGCGCTCGCCTACCTAAGATAGCCCCGTAAAACCCGCGTAGTAACCCCTCGCAAATTACAAAAGAATAGGGTGTATTTCATTATATTAATAATTTATTCAATTGCCTGAATAATTAGTAAAGAGATGCCACGGTGGTCTACAAGGCGGCGCAGGCGATACTTACCTCGCTGTAAAATCAATGTTAGGGGTATGGGAAACGGGTAATGGGATATGGGAAAAGGCTTGACTAAGTGTACACTTTAGTGTATACTTTATGTGGAGGTGAAAATCATGGTAAAGAATATAAGTTTGAAGGAATTACGGCCGAAACTGCCAAAATTGATAGAGGAAGTCGACTCGAAGATGGACAGGTATATCATCACGAAACGGGGGAGACCAGTGGCTTTGATGATGGCCATAGACGATTACGAAAGCCTTATCGAGACCCTGGAAATAATGTCAGACAAGAATCTCATGAAGCGAATAAAAGTCGCTGAAAAGGACGTAGAAAATGGCAGGTTTAGGAGACTCGAAGAAGTAGAAAGGGATCTCGGAATTGTATAAGATTGTACTCACCGAAAAGGCCGAAAAAGAGTACGCTTTTCTGTACCAAACCAACAGAAGGATATTTGAGCGCATTAGGTCAGCGCTTCGCGCGATCTCCGAAAACCCGCATCAAGGGAAACCCCTCAAGTTGAACCTCAAAGGCCGATGGTCTTATCGGGTAGGCGTATATCGGATAATTTACTCGATAGAACACGGCATTCTGACAGTCCATATCCTAGAAATCGGGCATAGGCGCGAGGTTTATAAGTAGAGTCCAGGGGCCAGGGACCAGGGTCAAGGGAAAGCAGACCTCTTCCCCATGGGTAAGATTGGCTGGGGGAGAGGCTAAATTCGCGCTTTAAAGGCTATTAGAGGCGCTTTTGAACCTGTTTCATACGCGCCCCGACCACTTCCTTGAAACAGGTTCAAGTGCGCCAAGCAGGTTCAAGAGGCATACTTATCCACAGGAAAAGCCGTATTTGTCATAACTCCTTATATACCAATAAGTTATGACTTATTTATTGAATATACGTAGTTAACATAAGATATATTATAGGACGTTGGCAGTTCAGCTAAGATGGGGTGTTTAGGGTGCCTTTTAGGATGTTTTCAGGATGGTCTCTTTATCCGATCTTTACCTTGCCGCCAGCAAACTTTATTATCTTTCCTTTTACCAGCCCTTCCGCAAGGGTCTTCCTGGCGCCCTTTAAGATCCTTCCGAACGTCTGCCTGGATATGCCCATATATTTACATGCCTTATTCTGCTCCAGGCCCATGAAATCGGCCAGTCTTATGGCCTCATACTGGTCTATGGTCAGCTCCGCTTCGTCCGGCCTTCCTGGCCTTCCCCTCGGGCTAAATTGGGCTATTTTAGGGTCCCCTTGAACCAATCTCGTCTTTTTAGGCCTTCCCTTTGGCTTCATATAATGCTGTCGTAATAGCGAACCCTGCGGGCGCGTTTATTATATACGCTGCAACGCATGGAAACCCGGTATTTATTATGAGCTTATGCTCATAAATACATACCTACAGAAACCATCCCAGAATGGGTATATTGTTCGGTATGGGTATGGAACTAGGTATCGGTATACTGGCGCAGCCGCATAATAATAGCGGCAGCAGAATAATGGCTATTATGCCGATAAAAGTCCTGATGACGCCTCTCCCCTGCCCTAAATATCGACCCTTATTGGTCTATATTTTCGGCTACGAACTTCTTTATCTCTTCCAGGTTTTCCAGGATCAGTTTGGCCTTTGACATGCCGAACGAAAAAGGATATTTGTCGTTCTCATCCCTTTTAAGTATCAGTACAGGCTTGCCCTTGAATTCGGTTATTTCAACCATTTTTCTCCTTTCCTCTAGGCGGGTCCTTAAAGCCTTTTAAGGCCCCCTATTGTTATATTACTTTGCTCTCCGGGGCACAGAATATCCTGTCCCCCAGGTGGTGTAATGTCTTAAGGCCGCCCTTTTCAGGCAGCCACCTGTCGCTAAAGGCGGACGCTTCCGCCTCGGCGTATTTTACATCTCCTATGACGATATTGTATTCTTCCAAAACATGCTTATCCTCGCGGAGCTTGCATTCCATGATGGCCATGGCGGTCTTTAGCCGGGGCGATTTGAGCAAGTTCGCGGGTTCCGTTTCTAGGCCATATTCCCTGAATTTGTCTATCTTCGAGCCTGATACGCCGCCTAATTTACGGACAGTTTCAGCCATGTCGCTTGAGGGGATGTTTATGACGAAATCCCCGGTCTCCAGGATGGCCTTATATATGAAATGGCCCTTCCAGACCTCAAGCGCCACCATTGGCGGGTCATCGGAGATGGGCATGTTCCACGCTATGGGTGTTATGCCGGCCCTGCCTTCGAATATAGAGCTTACCAGGACCACCGGACCGTGGTTCAGTAGCCGGTAAGATACCTTAAGGTCTATTGGGCTTCTCATGCGGCCGGCGCATCCTTTCTATCCGATGCGATCCTGTGAGGGGTCGCCAGACCCCCAGATACGACGAATTTTATGGCGTCCTCTATGGGTATGTCCAGGACCTTTATCTTGCTCTTTGGCAAAAGGATGAGCGGTCCGCTGAATGGCGAGGGTGGCGTTGATATGAGGACCGAGACGACCTTTTCTCCGAGTTTTGAGTCTATCTCCTTGATCTCCTCGTTTGTCATGAACCCTATAGAGTAAGAGCCTTCGCACGGATACTGCGCGAGGACCATCCTGCTGAATGTCTCGCCCTCTTTCTTTTTGAACAAGAAGTTGGTCAACTGTTTAGCGGGCGAATAAACATGTTTTATGAAAGGCAGTTTCAGGAAGTTCGCCTCCAGGAACGGGATGACCTTGCCGCCTATTAGATGCTCCGTTATCATTCCTATGAGTATCACAAGCGCCAAGCCGATTATGATCCCAAGCCCCGGTATTTTGTAGCCGTAATTTTTCAATAGATACGCGTTTATATACTTGCCCAACAGGCCGTCCGCGTATCTGAATATGACAAGGAATATGTACAACGTTATGGCTATGGGAAGGATGGTAGCTATGCCCGTGAAGAAGTATTTTTTTATTTTTTTCATCATTTGAGCCCCCGCGCCTCCTAGTCCTTTTTTATGAATCCTTTGAAAAGGTCCACGACCTCTTTGGCCTTTTCTATGTCTGACTTTCCGCCCTCATTTTCTGTCACCCTCGAGATGGCGCCGCCTATCTTATCGACGGCCATGGACGTCATGGCGCGCTTTGTTATGGGGCCTAAGTAGAATTTAGGTTCAGACATAGGCCCCTTTATCTTAAAATCGAAGACGACAGCGCCTCCCTGTGTGGTGAGGTATTTCATGAGATCCGGCACCGTAGTCTGCCAGATCGAAGCGCTCTCGTAGCCGTTCCTTACCGCAAAGCTTAAGCCCTCAAGCGTGACCGTATTCGTGGAGCCTATATTCCCGTTGTCAAAATCGAATATGAGTTCACCGGAGAATCTGCCGGAGGAGAAGACGAAAGGCGAATACTTTAAAAAATACGGCTGAAACGGCATTATATCGGCCCGCGTCACCTTGAATCTGTTGGACATGGTAAGTTTTGGCGTGGTCGGTGTCAGCGATATGACCCAGCTAAGCGCCTGGTCGGAAGCGCCGTTTATGCGGCCGGCACCCGTGCTTGATAGATACAGTACCTCGGAAAAGTATTCGTTAAGTTTCAGCCAGACATCCGCGTTTATGCCATCGAAGGTTAATAGATAGGGGGTATCATGGATCGCCTTGTCCGTGAAAATGATGCGGCCATCCGCGATATTTATTGCGTCAGGGGTCTTTATCAGGTCGGCCGGTTTCTTCGACCCCATGACGTAAGGGCCTATCTTCCGGTCGGTTCGAACGGTATTTGCCTGGGGCGCATGGGGAGCGTCTTGGGTGGCCTCCTTCATCTCATCGATATTCGTCCTCCCGTCCTTGAGGCGTTCTATCCTCAACACGGCTTTATCGGCCCGGATCTCGGTTATATCTATGCCGTCCAACGGATTGGCGCTTCGGAGGGCGTACCTGCATATTATCGATTCGATATAAAGGAATGGATTTTCTGAAAAACCGGCCGGGTTCGCTATGCGGATATTTCTTGCCGTTATCGTATTCTTACGCAGGTCAAAATCTATCTTTTCTATCTTCAGATAATCCGGCAAAGCGCTTAATATAGCCTTCTCCGCGGAGTATTGGACTATCCTGTATCGCCCGGTAAATAAAAATACCCCGAGTCCCAGGATCAATACGAACAATATGATAGTGATTTTTTTCACTTTTGCCCCGCGTCAGTTTGCGAATAATGTATTCTTTACCTTATCCAGCATACCGGTCTCCTCATAAACTTTTATGGAGAGTCCTGTAAACCTGGCCTGCGTGTCGCCCCTTGTCCATAAGGCCACGTTGCCTCTCCAGAATCGGCTTAAATTAGGGGTGAATATCAATTTTCCGTCAAAGTAGCATTCGCATTGAAACTCGTCGCACTTTATCCGGATCTCGTGCCAATCTTCAGGCGTTACCCTGGCCAGTACGCGCGATATCATGCGCCGATCGCCGTCGGTTATCTCGTAGAAACTTAAGGCGCCGTTGCCTGAACTGGCCTCGAAGACGAAATAATTGTTCTCGTTCTGAAATCTGACGACGAGGCCTGCCGACGCCTCTTCCGATTTCCCGTTTATCCTGACACGGCAAGCCGCGTCCAGGTTCCTGATATTGCCGTGTTTATATACGAGTATGGCGTAATGGTTCGTCCTCTTATCCCAGGACGATGTCTGGGCGACGACCCTCTTCCCCGCCGGCGAGGTCTCGTCCTCAATGACTACCCACTTCCCGGCCTCTCCCCCGCCGCCCCCGAAGCTTAAAAAGCCCTCCGGCCTTCTCGCCAGGGGGTCTTTCGCGAAATCCACGATTATTGTCTTCTCTTGAGCATAGAGGCCATGCGATTGCGTAAGGGCGGCAAAGGCCATTCCCGTAACGATAAAAAATCTTAAATAGGCCCTGATACGCTTCATCAGGCCCGTCCCAGATATTCGCCTGTCCTCGTATCGACCGTTACCACGTCACCTTCTTTTATGAAAAGAGGGACGTTTAGCTTCATGCCCGTTTCAAGGGTCGCGGATTTAAGCGCCTTGCCTGACGTGTCGCCCCTTAAGCCCGGAGAAGATTCCGCGACCTTCATGTCGATGCTTACGGGAAGTTCCAGGGTTACGAGATGATGCTCGTGGTATAGCAGCTCAAGCGCGAGGTTCTCTTTAAGATAATCCTTGTAATCTCCGGCTATCTCCTCTCTCACTAGAATGGTTTCATAGGTGGTCATATCCATAAAATGGTAACCCGAATGGTCATGATAGAGGTACTGCACCTCCCTGGCTTCCAGGTCGGCCTTCTCGACGGTATCGGTAGGGCTGTAACGTTTGTTGAAGATCCTCCCGTCCAGCAGGTTTTTAAGGGAGGTCTGGTATATGGCCCTTTTGTTCCCGGGAGTTCTGTGTTCTATGCCGGCCACGATGAAGAAGTCGTCCCCCTCGCGTATAATCATCCCCCTCTTTAACTCAGAAGCCTTCATAGCCAAGACCGAACCTCCTTCTATCCGAAAGGCCGTTAATCTACCTTTATCTTTACGCTGTCTTTTTTCGACGGTTCCTTTTTCGGTATCACTATCTCGAGGACGCCGTCCTTATAGGTCGCCTTTATCCCTTCTTCCTTGCACTCGCACGGAAGTTCCAGGGCCCTTTGAAATTTGCCGTATTCGCGCTCCTGCCTGACTACACCCGGAGAGGCCTCTTTCTTGACGACTTCTCTGGTCCCCGATATTTTTAATATCTTGCTTTTTTCCAGGGTTATGTCTATCCTGTCTTTACCCATGCCGGGGAGATCCGCCTTGACCGTGATATTCTTCTCATCCTCTGTTATATCCACCTTCACATTCTCACCGAAAGTCCCTCCCGAGGCGTAATCATACGGAGAGGCAGACACTACTTCCTTCATCAAGGTGTCCATCATCGTCTTCATGCGAACCAGTTTGGAGCGCAGCCTATCCATGTCCTTATAGTCCTCATCCGTGAGCTCCACGGCATGGCAAACGCCGCCAAGGGCGAAGACTGCTATCAGAACGGCCAAAATAGTTTTTTTCATACCCCCTCCTTATGATGATGTTATACATTAGTTTCTTATTATATCATAGGAATTTTTATATGCAAGAGAGCAGTTTAAATGTGCTTCAATTCGTCTGAAAATGTCCTTCAGCCGCCTAAAGTTAAAGGTCCTTCGCTTTTGCAAAGCAAAAGTGGCGCGCCTGACTGGGCTCCCCTACGCTCGCCAGAGGCGAGCTCCGGGCCGGCCAGATTTGCTTTCGCCCAGAGGGCTTTTCCTCGCTAATCGCTCGGCGCAAATCTGGCTTCGAATCCCTTGGTGCTACATTTTGGCGCGCCCGGCGGGATTCGAACCCGCAACCACCAGCTCCGGAGGCTGGTGCTCTATCCAATTGAGCTACAGGCGCCCTTATGTGTAACACCCGTGTTTCGTACTGCGTTCTGCGTACGGCGTACGGGTCACTTGTATTTTTCGCGGATGTACGCGTGCCAGCGGGATTCGAACTCCTTCTCCGATAAGAGCAATTCGTCGTCCATGGCGTTTAGCGCATGCTCGCCGGCCGCTAGCCTCTTTAATATATTCCTTAAGGCGCTTATGCCCCAGTCGTTTATCATGAACTCCACCGCCGTATATGCCAAAAAATAGTACGGCCGGATATCCGTATCTTTAACCTGATTCGTGAACGCATCCTCGAGAGACGTCAATGAGATATATCTTAACTCGCCCGGCGACATTAATCTTAACCCGCCCTCTACCACTTCTTCTCTGGTCGCTATGCCCTCCTGCAGCCAGACAGGGCAGCTATTATTCGTCATGGCGGATACAGCCGCATGTGTGTATTCATGGTATAGGTGGCGTTTAAGGTCCTCGCCCATCAACCCTGAATCTCTTATGGGAATACGTATGTTCCCGTCATAGAAGGCCCTGACTATGGGTGAGATCTTGAATGTGTCCCTGAAATCCGCCTCGGAGTAGAATATGACGGTAGTCTTGGGAGACGGGAAATAGTCCAGGTCCTTTCCTACTTTTAAATATGCATCTTCCAAAATATCTTTTGCCGATTCGGCATCCGGAGGTATGGGTGTTTTGTATACCAGTTCAAAATGAGGCGCCGGTATGACCTTGGCCTCTTTTGCGAGGCCCATCTCTCTTAAGGCCTTGCCCAGTTTTTCGGCAATAACAGCGTTCTCCGGTTCCAATTCTTTGGCGCGCGTCCAGTAGAAAACAGCTTTCTCCAGATCCGACCTTTTATAATATATATCCGCCAGGAGGTCCATGGCCCGAAAGTTTTCGTCTATGAGCAAAGATTCTTTAAGGCAAAATATGGCTATATGCTCACGGCCGGATTTGTACTCGCCTGCGGCATCGTTCAGAAGCATAGCCGTCAGATCTTTGGCCGCGCGCGCCGAATCGCCCGCTAGCGTCCTGGCCTCTTCGAATTCTCGTGTCGCGCCTGGCCACTCCCCTTCTTTAGCGAACTTAAGGGCTTTTCTCGCATGGATGGCGGCGAGATTTTTTATGATAATGCCGTCATGCCTGACGGCGCGTGCTTTTTTTAGATAAATTAGCGCGCCGTCATAGTTTTCTTTCTCTTCTAACGCCGCCCCGTATTTAGTATATGCCCAGATCATGTAATCCTGTATCGCCTTATTGCCCGGCGATGCCTGGAGCGCCTTTTCAAAAAGTCCTATGGCCCTTAGATATTCGTCTTTATCCAGAGCCGCCTGCCCTTCTCTAATATATTCAAAAGAACCGGGTTTTCGAGTTATAAAAAGGCGCGGATTGGCTTTATACGCCAATACGGCTATTGCCATCGAGGCCGCCAGTAAAGAGACGATAAATTTTTTCGCAAGGCCTTTTTTCATCGCTCAATAATTTTATCCTGTATAGTGTTAAATTGCAACTAAATACTCTTTGTTTTTTTGTCATAATAGGATATAATCAGCGTTATGCGAAACAAAAACCATCCATTTTTATGGGGAGCGGCTACTTCCGCGCATCAGGTAGAGGGCGGCAATAAATTAAATGACTGGTGGGAATGGGAGGCGCTCGGGAATGTCAAGACAGCCTCCGGAAAGGCCTGCGATCATTACAACCGTTTCAAGGAAGATTTTAAGATCGCCCGCGATCTCGGCCATAACGCGCACCGTTTCTCTCTGGAATGGAGCCGTCTGGAACCCGAAGAGGGGCGATGGGATATGGCGGCCTGGGGCCACTATAAAGAGGCGCTTTTGACGCTCGACTCTTTTGACATAGAGCCCATACTCACCCTTAATCATTTCACCCTTCCACTCTGGTTATATAGAAAAGGCGGATGGCTCTCCGAGAGTTCGGTGCCATGTTTCGAGAGGTTCGCTGGTAAGGCCGTCGAAGTTTTAGGGAACGACGTAAATTACTGGATCACCATCAACGAGCCGCTCGTCCACGCCTTTTTGGCGTATTCGAAAGGTATATGGCCGCCCGGAAAGAAGGACATGGCGCTTGCCTTCAAGGTGATTGAAAAGGAGCTCTCAGCCCATGCGGCGGCGTATCCCGTTATGCACAAAACCGCCCGCGATATATTTCAAAAGGATATCAAGGTGGGCGTCGCGCACAATGTTACGAAGTTCTTTCCGTGCAGGGCGCGGTCTATAGAGGATAACCTGGCGGCGCTGATGAGGCACCACATGTATAACCACCTCTTCATATGGTCCCTTATAAACGGTCGTCTTCTCTTTCCGGGTTTTCGTCCCAGGATGCTGCAAAGCAGGAATACCCTTGATTTTATAGGACTGAACTATTATACGTCCGAGCATATCAGATTCGGGGGGCATGGCGTTGCGGCCCTTTTCGGCAATCCCTGTTATCTTCCCCACCACAGGATACGGTTCGATTGGGAGAATACGCTTGGTTGGAAGGTATATCCTGAGGGCCTGTATCATTTATTGAAAGATTTTGCCAGATATCGTCTGCCGATCATGATAACGGAAAACGGCATCCCGGCAAAAGACGACGCTGATCGCGTAAGGTTCATAGAAGAACATCTTTCGTGGCTTTTTAAGGCTAGGGACGAAGGGGTTCCTTTGATAGGGTATCTCTATTGGTCGCTATTGGACAATTTTGAGTGGGCTGATGGTTACGGCCCCAGGTTCGGGATCGTCGAAGTCGACTACGCTAGTATGACGCGGACTGTAAGGCCGAGCGCGAAGCGCATGGCGGATTACATAAAGAGAAAACTTTAATCAAGATGCCATCCTGGCGCACGGTCTTTTTCCGACGTCATTCTCGAGTTTTTCAACTATGCCTGACAGCGTGAATAGATAATTTGTCAGAACGCCTGAATCCAGGCAGTCCGTTTGTCTTAAGCACTCCGCCTCTTCTTCCACAAGAGCCTTTATGATGTTTAGCTCTTTCTCCGTGACCATATTGTTACCTCCCGGATTTTTATAGGGGGCCTTTTCAGGTCCTAACACACGCGGGGCTGGGATTCGGTTTCGCGCAGGTCCCGCCTTTTACAAGATGAGCGTCGAATATCTTTCTTGTCCCCATAGTTTTCTTGTTATCCAGCGTATCCAGTATGTCCTTCATCGCCTCTTTGGCCATCTCGTAGATGGGTTGTCTCATAGTGGTCAGCTTGGGGACAAGATACCTTCCGACATCCAATCCGTCGAAGCCCATTATCGAAATATCGCCCGGGCATTTCAGGCCCACCTCTTCCAGGGCCATAAATACGCCGATCGCTATCTCGTCGTTCGTGCAGAATATAGAAGTTGGCCTCTCCTGCAGTTTCATGAATTCCCTCAGGGCCTTCACCCCCGTATCTTGCGAAAAATAGCCGGTATACATGTATTGCTCATCCAGGGGTAAGGAGCTATTTATCATGGCGTTCTTATAGCCCTCAAACCGGTCTATGAAATCCTTCTCCTCGGAGCAGCCTTTTATTATAGCTATCCTGGTGTGCCCCAGTTCGATAAGGTGCTTGGTGGCGTCATATGCGCCCCTGTAATTATCGCAGGCCATGAAACCGGCCCCCTCCTTCTTTTCGGCCCTGTTCAAGACAACGACCGGTATACCGACATTTTCCAATCCCGGCATCGAGACCTGCAGCACATCGGGTTCGTTAAAGATTATGCATCCGGCGATATCCATCCCCCTTATAACCTTGTTCAGGTCAAACCTCGCCTCTCGCGGCTTCACCAGGCGTATGACCAGATTATACTGCGTATGCTCCAGGACCTCCATCGCGCCGGACAATATCTTGATGTAGTAGTCGTTGTAAAATATGGACTTGTACTTCGTCCCCAAAAATATCACTATATTTGTGGATTTTCCGGTGGCCAGCCTTTTGGCGACCGGACTCGGAAGATAGCCTGTTTTTTTGACAACGGCCAATACCTTTATTCTGGTGGATTTTTTTACAAGGCGAGTTGTGTGGGGATTTATTGCGCGCGAAACAGTCGCTATCGAGACGCCCGTCTTCTTCGCTATCTCTCTTATGGTTATATGTTCCATAAGCCTCTCGTCGGTAGGCGTGTAAACGATTACTGTAAACGCTTACATAGTAGCATTTCCGAAATATCTTGTCAAGATTTTTTTTAATATTTTTTTGCGCCCTTATTCCCGGCCGTTTTTGGGACGGCTCAGGACGCAATCGGAGAACGGTTATGCATCTCGTCGGGACCTGTCTCCCCGGAAGAGGGACTCTCTTCGGATGGGTGCGGTGCCATCTTTACGATGGGCTCAGGGCCTGACCCCCGATGACCGCAGGGACATACTTTCGATGCCCGCAGTGCCTGACCCTAAGTAGCTGACTTTTGGTTGGACTATTGACTTTTTATATGTTATGTGCTATAATATATAATGCCGATAAGGGTAAACCCGTTGAAAGGCGGGGACGCAAAGCCACAGGCCTAAGTTATTCCGCTACGCCCGGATAAACCTGAAGAGGTGATGAAGAATCCAAGGGCAGAAAAGTGGCTGGATGATAAGGCGGCTGGGTTGCCAACGCCGGTGGTCGGCGCTGAAAAGTTCCTTTGTCGGCTTTTTTTATTGCCTGCCTGAAATCTCGTCATTAAGTTCGTTTGCGTCGTAAGTTTCTCGCGGAAAGCCCTCTTTTAGCCTATCCCCTATCGCGCCTATGGCGTCTATCACGCCTTTCAGGTATTCACCGCCCTGAAAATCCCTTGACATCTTTTCGGCCAAGGCCGTCCAGAACCCTTGAGACACCTTTTCGTGGATACCGCTGTCGCCGATTATCGCAAAAGACCTCTTGCGGGAGTTTATGTATATCAGCACGCCGTTATGTTCTTTTGTCCCCGCCATGCCTATCATCTTGAAGACCTTCCTGGCGCGTTTCATCGCATCGTTTTCCCATGCCCTGTCTATGTGGAGCCGTATCTCTCCCGACGTCTTCGCCTCCGCCTCTTTTATTTTAGCTACGATCAGGGCCTTCATGGCTTCGTCAAAGAAGACATTTGGGGTCATGGACTTTTTACCGAGCGCCTTACCAGCCTCCACGCGCACCTCCTCCGCCGAACCC
>CAZPYQ010000016.1:0-18409 GCA_964590585.1 uncultured Planctomycetia bacterium
ACTGAAAGCCATAGAAGTATACTTATAAGTAATGAATTGTCAAGGGGAAGAAACTAACTTTTTTAAACCTAAACAGCAATTAATCTTGTACCGTTTGGAATTTACATCGGCCAAGTGTACCAAAATCTAAGATTAAAAGTGTCCCCTATGAAAGGATTTAATTTAAGAAAAGTAAATTTTTTAAAAATAGTTGCAAGAATTTTTCCCTTTTTTACGTCTTTATATATAGGGGGGGTGATACTATGCCAACAGTTTCTAGGGTGTATATTGACAACGCGTGTTACCATATTACGACGCGCGGGAATCAAAAGCAGGCCGCCTTTATCGATAACGAAGATTATCTTAGGTGTCTTGCAACAGTTAAAAGGGCAAAAAAGAAATATGCTGTGCTGCTTTATGCCTATTGTCTTATGCCAAATCATCTTCATCTTTTGATTGAATCGAAAATTGCCGGTGACATATCTAAATTCATGCACTGGGTCAATCGAGGATATGTGGCGTATTTTAACGCTAAGTACGGAAAAGTAGGCCATCTGTGGCAGGGCAGATTCAAAAGCAAGCCCATAATCAAGGACCGATACCTGATAAATTGCGCTGAATATATCGAGGAGAATCCGGTAAGGGCAGGACTTGTAAGCGATATCGCGGCGTACCCATGGAGCAGTTATAGGGAGAGGTGTCTTTTATCAAAAAAAGATATGCTGGATGAGATCAAGGTAGATGGTCGGTTCCCCGCGGGACAGGTTTAATCTTGGAAAAAGGGACAGGTTGAATCGTAATTTCCCAAACGGTACAAAAGGTAAAGGTTATTTGTAGATGCGGGGGACGCGATTAGAGATGGAGCAGAATAGTTCGTAAGCTATGGTGCCGGCGAGCCTGGCGAGCTTTTCGGCGCGGATCTCTTCGAAACCCTGTTTGCCTATTAACACGACCTCGTCGCCGATCTTGGTATTTTTTATATGGCCTACGTCCACCATCGTCTGGTCCATGGTGACCTTTCCAACGACAGGCGCCCTCTTTCCCTTTATGAGGACCTCCGCCTTGTTGGAGAGGATCCTCCCGTAGCCATCGGCGTAACCTATTGGGATGGTCGCTATCTTGGTCTTCTTTTGTGTGATATACGTCCTGCCGTAACTGACGGACCTGCCTTCGGGCATATCTTTTAGATATGTTATCCTGGTCTTCAAGGAAAGCGCTGGCTTAAGTCTTATGAGCTTCTCGAAACCCCTTTTAGGATACATGCCGTATATTATTATGCCGGGTCTAATCAGGTTAAGGTGGGTGGATTTCAAGTCAACCGTCGCTATGGAGTTGGCCGCGTGTTTATACCTTATCTCGATACCGTTATTCTCGATCCTCTCCAGAAGGTTCTTGAACGAATCTATCTGGTATTGTGTAAAGAAATCGTCCCTTCCCGCGCTAGAGAAGTGCGTATAGACCCCTTCGACGATTATATCCTTTTCGCTCGCCGCTTGCCTTACGAAATCAATCGCCTCCTCGTGCCATACGCCGATCCTGCCCATGCCGGTATCTATCTTGATGTGGACCTTCGCTTTTTTAGATTCCTTGTCACATATCTTCTTTATGACATCCAGAAGTTCCGCGCTGCAGAGGGTCAGGGTTATGTCGTTCTTTATGGCCACCTCCGCCTCCTCCTCCAGGACCGAACCGAGTATGAGGATAGGGACCTTTATGTGGCGCTCCCTAAGGCGAAGCGCCTCATCTATAGTCGCCACGCCGAGATAATCTACGCCTTCGTTCTCCAGTATCTTCGAGACCTCCGCGATGCCATGGCCGTACGCGTTGGCCTTGACTACCGACATAACGGCAATCCCCGGCCCGACCAAGCGCCTCACCTGTTTCAAATTGTATTTTATGACAGAGAGGTCTATCTCGGCCCATGTCGGCCGATAACTCAACTTTCCCGGTCCAAGCCTCAGCATATTATCGTCCTCTAATATCGCACTCTTTGGAATATATATATCCCGGAACGAGGTCGAGCGTATCATCGTATTTTTTCTTACGGAACTTTTCTAAAGATAGACCCGCGATGACTGACGCGCGCGGATGCCAGTCATTGCCGTAAAATTCCGCGCCGCGGGAGCCTGCGATAACGTCCCTGTAAACCTTGGCGCCGTCACCTAAAAATAGCGTCTTACCCCTGATCTTCTTCACGAGGTCCGACGGTTCGAGTAACAGATATTTTGTCATCCTTTTAAGACGCTTACCGTTGGAGCTGAAAAAACACGCATAGACCTTGTTCTTCCTGGCATCGAGTACAGGACATATGATGCCTGGGTATTTTATCGCGTTTCGGGCGATGACGTCAAGTGTGGGGATACCCGCCACGGGTCTCTTCAATGTAAAGGCCAGGGCCTTCGCCGTAGTAACCCCTATGCGTAGCCCCGTGAACGACCCCGGTCCTATGCTTACGGCAAAACCATCCATATCTTCGACTTTAAGACGCGCGGCCCTAAGTACCCTGTCTATTACCGAGATCATGATGGAGGAATGCCGCATGCTTGAGAGGCGGTGATATGAGGCTCTTACTTCATCATCTTCCGAAACGGCGACGCTCAAATATTCGGTAGAAGTGTCTATCGCCAATATCTTCATAGCCCCTTGACTTTTATCTCCCTTTTTTTCTCACCTTTAATGGCGATACTGATATCGATATACCTCTTCGGCAGGACCCCTTTTATCTTGTCGGCCCATTCTATGGCCGTGACACCGTCGCCGTAAAAATATTCGTCATATCCTATAGTCTCGAGCGAGGCCTTCTTGTCCAGCCGGTATATGTCAAAATGGTAAAGCGGGATCCTCCCCTTGTATTCCTTCACGATTATAAAAGAAGGGCTGTTAACATATCTTATGTCGCCCAGGCCCAGCCCCTTCGCCAGGCCCTTGACGAATACGGTCTTGCCAGAACCGAGTTCGCCCTTAAGCGCGATGACGCTACCCCTCTTAAGGCGCCTGGCAATCTTCGCGCCAAAAGCGATAGTCTCCTCTCTGTCTTTAGAGGTCATCTTTATCAAAAGTGCGTATAACCTTCCGTCTTTAGCGCCTTTTCCCTGCCGTCACTATCTATTATTTTAAAACCATATCTTTTATCCAAAACCTCTCCTATCAGGCTAACCCTTGTCCCAAGCCTCTCGGCCCCATATTCAAAGAACCGACGCGCATCGCTGGCACTCATGGTGAAGAGGAGCTCGAAATCCTCTCCTTCCCTTACCGCGCTATTAAAGGACGCGGCATCTTTCGATACGGGAATACAGCTTTCATATAGCCTCGCGCCGCACGACGAGGCCTCAAGGACCCTGCCAAGGTCCAGTATAAGTCCGTCGGATACGTCTATCATGGAACTTATCCCGAATCTTTCCACGAGCCATCGCGATTCCCCCACCCTCGGCACGAACTTGAGGTGCCTTCCCTTTATCGAACCGCCCAGCGCCCCTGTCACCATGATGCAATCGCCGGGTTTCGCGCCAGAACGCAAGGCGAGGTTCCGCCTCTCCACCTCTCCTATAAGCGATACGTCTATGACCAGTTTTTTGGAACCGTTCGTATCGCCGCCGACCAGGTTCACCCCGAATCTTTTTGCCAGTCTTGTCATGCCGCGGTATAGCCGGTCTATAAACGCGACCGGAAGGCCTGGGTCTATGCCTATCGAAATGACGGCGTGTCTGGGTATGCCTCCCATCGCCGCTATATCACTTATGTTGACCGCGAGCGCCTTCCATCCTATATCTTCAGGCGCCGCTTCAGAGAGTTTAAAATGGACATCCTCTATAAGCATGTCGCATGTATACAGAAGATATTTATCCTTCATCCACCTTATGACCGCGGCGTCATCGCCCGCGCCTTTTATGACGGCGCTGTCCAGGCGCACGCGCCTTGCAAGCCTCTCTATCAAATTCATCTCTCCCAGATCTCTTATCCGCATTTCAATCGCCTGAAGTCAAAAGGCGGCCGGAAGATGCCCGTTTCTGTTACGAACGCCGTCACGAGCCCGTGAGGCGTAACATCAAAGGCGGGATTATAGGCCTTGACTTTTTTTGGCGCCAGTTGCTTCCCGAAAATCTTCCTCACCTCGTCCTGGTCGCGCTCTTCAATCGGGATACGGCTGCCGTTTTTAATCTTCATGTCAAAGGTCGAGACAGGGGCCACTACATAAAACGGCACCTTATGGTATTTTGAAAGCACCGCCAGCCCGTAGGTCCCTATCTTATTCGCGAAGTCGCCGCTTGCGCTTATCCTGTCTGCGCCTACGAATATCCTGTCGATAGCGCCCTTCTCCATGAGGCTCGCCGCCATGTTGTCGCATATCAAGGTGGTATCTATGCCCGCGCGCATGAGTTCCCACGTGGTGAGGCGCGCGCCCTGTAAAAGCGGCCTCGTCTCGTCCACGTACACCTTTATCCGCTTGCCCTGCGCCTTGGATTCAAAGAGCACCCCCAGCGCGGTGCCGTAGTCGGCCGTGGCCAGCCCGCCGGCGTTGCAATGGGTAAGTATACAGTCGCCTGTCCTGACCAGGGCCGCTCCGTGGCGGGCCATTCGCCTGCATATCTCTTTGTCTTCCTTTATTACGGAAATGGCCTCCTTCATGAGCGCGCGCTTCATCCCGCCGACGCCTTTTGAGGCATTTTCCATAGCAACGCGTTCCATCCTAGCAAGCGCCCAGAACAGGTTAACGGCTGTGGGCCGCGATAAGGCGAGGTATCTCGCCGCCTTATTCACTTCCCTTAGAAATTCACGGGCGGTCTTCGCCCCGGAACCCTGTGTCCCCAGAACTATGCCGAGCGCGCCCGCGATCCCGATGGCCGGCGCGCCACGCACCTGAAGCGTCTTTATCGCGCGCCAAAGCGCCTTAATATCGCTGCAGGAAATATACCTGAATTCATGCGGCAGAAGCGTCTGGTCGATGAGCTCGACCCTGCCCCTTCTCAACCTTATAGTTTCAGTCGGCATCTCTTACCTCCAAACCATCTTTGCCAGGATATTGCGTTTGATACTGATCGCTCCGTACGGGCAGACCTCGTCGCAACAAAGGCACCTTACGCACTTCTTATAATTTATAGCGCATCTATCGGCTTCTATCGTAATGGCGTGGACAGGACAGGTCAGTTTGCAAAGATTGCACCTCTTGCATATCTGGTCGTCTATCACGGGTTTGAACTTCACCAATGAGGCGGCCTTGTTTATTATGGCCCTCGGGATCATCTTTAAAATCTTGGTCTGGGGGAGTTTAAAATCGGGCATCATAAAGGAATCTATGCTGTCTCCGGCGAGCTCTATCTTTGCCAGGTCCGCCTCGCCCGAGCCGTCCTCGTAGCAGGTCTTCGTCACCGCCAGGTCGAGCGGCTCCAAACCCACCAACTTCGCCAAGACGGCGTCTATCGCGACGGCATCGGAAGAGGCCATGACGAAACCGGTACTCCGCAAATCTCCGCCCGACGGGCCGTCTCCCTCCATCGCTACGACGGCGTCCAATACCGTAAGGTCAGGCCGCGCGATAGCGTATACCTTGGCCAGTATCTTCGCGAAATCCTCCTCCCTGGGCGCCTTCGAGTGGCATCTCGCCTTATAGAGCCCTGTCAGCGCGCCGAACATGTTCTTCACCCCGGCCGTGAGGGTGGTTATGCCGTGCGTCTTGAATTTAGGGATGGATATAACGCAATCCGCGTCCAGCACATGGCGGCTTACGGGAAACCCGTCTATATTTCGCGATGAATTGAATTTCACTATTCCTACTCCTTCTTCTTCCGCCAGCCTCTTCATGCCGGACATCTCGAATACCTCATCCGTATTCTTCCTGTATCCGCCTGGCGAGTCCCCTATATCTATGGATGAGGCCCCGGCTTCCTTTACAAGGCGCACGACCGCCCTGACCACCTCGGGATTGGTATCCACCCCCTCTTCGGGCAACCTCGCCGAGAGGAGGTTCGGCTTCAGGAGAACCTTAGCGCCCGGCTTTACGACGCCGCCGATTCCGCCCACCAGGTCCACGGAGCGCCTCACGGCGGCCATGACCCTTTCAAACTCATAGTTTCCGCATCTGGCTATAGAAACCTTCGCCGTCATATCGCCTTAATCTCCTTTACCAGAAACACCAGAAAGACCATAGCGGCGTTGTGCGCTATATGAATCGTTATCGAAGGGATGAGGCTCCCCGTCTTCTCGTACATATATGTGAGCACAAGCCCGAGCACCATTATCGGCAGGAAACCGACCACGTTCGTATGCAGCGCCGCGAAGACGGCCGAGACCAATACCACCGCCCAGAAGACGCCCGTCAGTTTTTTGACGGCATTGTACATGAAGCCCCTGAAAAATATCTCTTCCACTATCGGCCCCAGTATCGAGGCGAAGACACTCGAGTATATGAGCAATGTCGGGTTCTCTTCTTTAAGGAACATCTCGACGACATACTGCTTCTGGGGGACATAGCCCGTAACCTTAACCACCAAAAATACGAAGAATGTCACCGCCAGGAATATCGGAACGCAGGCGATGTATGCGATGAGGCCGTAGGATATGTTCCGAAAGATGTTTTTAATCGTCAGGCCCAGCGAGATAATCCTCTGGCCGTATTTATATTTTATGAAATATACGATGAATACGGCTGTCAGGATATCCATTATCGAGGAATTGAGCATAGTCCGGAAATTACCCCACTTGAATAAAGGCACCAGGTTCGCCAAAAACGATTCGGAAATCACGATGATGTAGGAGAAAAAGAAAAAGAGTATGACGACCCTGGCGACATCCCCGAGGGACCAGGCCGCCGGCGGGGGCCTATACGTGGCTATGTCAAATACCCCCTTCTCCAGTTTTACCGATATGACGAACACGTTTATGAGGATACTCAGGATGACGAACAGGATAAACGCCAGGCTTGTCAGGTTCAGCACCCTGAAGATGCCGGGCCTCTTCTCCAATATATTCTCGATATCCTTCCGGCTCATCTCCAGCTCATCGGTCTTGTTTATTGAGTCGCGCTTTTCAAGAAGCGCCTTCGAACCGTATACCTCTTTCGTCTTCGCCTTCTCCTGCGGCGTGCTCGCCGAAGCCAGAATGAGGTTAAAAAGCACTATGAAAGAGAACATGAGTACATAGATACTGTCTCTTCTGGCAAAACTGTTAAGGTCTTCCAGCCATTTTACCATCTAGCCTACCACCCCGATTTTCCTGAGCCTGAACTTAGCACCGCACCCATCCGCTATGGCGCGGCATTTTTCGACATCGGTATCAGGCAAATCAAGACACGTCATCTCCGTCTCTATGCCGCTTTTGACACATGTTAAAGCGAACTTCAGCATCGCGTCGTATGCCTGGGGCCCGAAGGCCGGTTTGCATATCCTTGCATACCTATCCTTTGAATCCACGTTGAGGCTCACGGATACCCTGTCTATGAGGCCTTTCAGTTCCAGGGCGACCGGTCGCTTGTTTATGAGGTCGCCGTGGCCGTTCGTGACAAGCCTGGTCACCACGCCTGCGGCTTTAATCTTCTTTGCGACCGCCTTTATGACATCTAATCTCAAGGTGGGTTCGCCGTAACCGCAGAAGACGACCTCTTTATATCTTGCGATCTCTCCCATAGCGGCGATGACCGCCTCCGCGGACGGCTCCCCATCCAGCTTCAGATTGTGGCCCTTGACGAAATCCGTATAACGCCTTACGCAAAAATCGCAATTATTCGTGCAGGCGTTCGTTATGTTGAGATACAGCGAATCCCTTATCGGATAGGCTATCCTCGCGCCCTCCTCGAGCCCGAGGGAGAAGAGCCTGGAGGCATTATGGGTGGTGATGCGGCCGATATCCCCGGCTGACAGATCTTTTATCCTGGCAAGTTCCTCGACAAGTTTTACAATGTATGCCGGCTCATTGCGCCTGCCCCTCATCCCCTCCGGAGCGAGGAACGGCGCGTCAGTTTCGAGAAGGAGCCTTTCTATGGGGGCGGCCTTTGCCACGCGTTTAAGCCTTTCGGCGTTTTTGAAAGTGAGGTTGCAGGTGAATGAGATATAAAGGCCAAGATCTATGCAGTCTTCAAGCATCCTTTCGTCTCCCGAGAAGCAGTGCATCACTCCCCGCGCCCTGCCGCCCGTCTCTTTCTTTAAAATATCGAGCGTCTCTGGACCAGCGTCTCGCGAATGTATGATAAGCGGGAGCTTTAAATCGCTAGAAAGGCGTATGAACTTTATGAAAGACGCGATCTGGACCTTTTTCGGGGAAAGGTTCCTGTAATAGTCGAGGCCGACTTCGCCTATCGCAACGACCTTTTTGGAGCTACCCATCCTGCGAAAAGATTCTATCACCCGATCGGTGACAGAGCCCGCGTCATGGGGATGGACGCCAAGGGAGGCGTAGATCATCTCGTGCTTCGAGGCAAGCTCGAGCGAGGCCTTTGTCCCGTCCGCGGAACTGGCGACATTTATTATATAACCTATGCCGGAGGCCCCGGCCCTCCTAATAACCTCGTCTCTATCAAGGTCGAAGTCCTTGAAGTCGAGGTGGCAGTGCGTATCTATGATCATATAAAATCTATTTCTCTATCCGCGGGAACAACGCAGCGGCCTTATTCACCTTCGTCCCGCTTTTAAATAATCCCCAATCCCTCGCCTCATCAAGCGTTGCCGCGGAGGGGTCCTTCGCGAGGCCGAGCTGCGACCATATCCTGGAGGCGCTATCCGGGATGAAGCTGTATAACATTATGGAAACGATACGCAGACACTCGACAAGATTATACATGACAATGGCCAGTTCCTCCCTGCGGCCGTCTTTATCCAGCTTCCATGGGGCCGAGGATTCTATGTATCTATTCGCCGAATTCACGACTTCCCAGATATCCGCTAAAGCCGAGCTGAAATCCAGCCGCGCCATCTTCCCGTCGACACCAAATGCAAGGGACTTCGCCTTCTCGACAACCTCTTCGCCGCCGGGTGCTTTGTCCGGGACTTCCGGGACGCGGCCGCCGAAATATTTCTCCACCATCACAAGGGTTCTATTCAAGAGGTTCCCCAGGTCGTTGGCAAGGTCGCCGTTATATCTCGTCACGAACGCCTCTTCGCTGAATGCGCCGTCCATGCCGAACGAAACCTCTCTCAAAAGAAAATACCTGTATGGGTCCACGCCATATTTCGCGACCATCTCCAGAGGATCTATGACATTGCCTTTCGACTTTGACATCTTCTCGCCCTTTAAGACCCACCAGCCGTGCGCGAATATTGATATGGGCGGCTCGATGCCGGCGGCGTGGAGCATTATCGGCCAGTAGACCGCATGGTGCCTTATTATATCTTTCCCTATGATATGGTAGTCGGCCGGCCATAATGCCTTAAACTTCTTTTCATCCTCGCCGTATCCGGCGCCTGATATGTAATTTATGAGCGCGTCGAACCAGACGTATGTCACGTAATCCTTGTCAAACGGGGCCTCGATGCCCCAGCTGAAGCGGGACTTAGGCCGCGTGACGCACAGGTCCGTAAGGGCCTCTTTCAAAAAACCTAGGACCTCGTTTCTCCTCATGTCGGGTTTTATGAAATCGGGATGCGCGTTTATGTAATCGATGAGCCATTTCTGGTATTTGGAGAGTTTGAAGAAATAATTCTCCTCCTCCAGCTTCTCGAGCGGCCTCTTGCAGTCGGGGCATATGCCGTCCGCGCTCTGCGTCGCCGACCAGAACGTCTCGCACGGGGTACAGAACCACCCGGTATAGACCTTCTTGTATATGTCGCCCTCTTTATGGAGAAGCGCGAGAAGTTTCCGGACGGCCTTTATATGCCCGGGATCCGTAGTCCGGATGAAATAATCATACTGTATGCCCAGCTTGCCCCATAGATCCTTGAAGCTCGGGACTACGGAGTCTACAAACTTCTTCTCCTCGCCCTTTTGATATCCGGCCTCCAGCGCCGCCTTCTCTATCTTCTCTCCGTGCTCGTCGGTTCCGGTCATGAAGAAAACCTGGTCGCCCGACTGTTTGCGGTAGCGGGAGACGACGTCGCAGGCGATCTGGGTATAGGAATGCCCGATGTGGGGTTTGGAGTTAACGTAGTAAAGTGGCGTTGTAATATAAAATTTTGGCATTTACTTGAACGGGACCTCTAACTGTTTCCCGTCCTCGAGTTCCACTACGTAGGACCTCTTCAAGGCGTTCACGCTGACCACCTTGCCGGAGCCCTTCTCTGTCTTAACCGTTTCCCCTTCGCGCGGGAGCCCCTTCATCAGTTCCTTGTATGTCTTGTATTCATACCCCAGACAGCACATGAGCCTTCCGCACAGGCCCGATATCTTTGTCGGGTTGAGAGGCAGGCTCTGTTCTTTGGCCATCCTTATGGTAACGGGCTCGAAATCCTTAAGGAACGTGGCGCAGCAAAGGTGCCTGCCGCACGGGCCGAACCCCCCCAAAAGCTTCGCCTCGTCGCGCACGCCTATCTGCTTCAGCTCAATCCTGGTCTTGAATATGCCGGCCAGGTCCTTAACGAGGTTCCTGAAATCTATCCGGCCCTCCGCGGTGAAATAAAAGACTATCTTTGAACGATCGAAGGAGAATTCCGCGTCGATGAGCTTCATAGAAAGCTTGTGTTCCGCTATCTTTTTCGAGCAGGTATCTATGACCTCCTTGGATTTCTTCTTGTTCTTATCTATCTGGTGCATATCCCAGGGGTTGGCCTTTCTTATTATCCTCCTCAAAGGTTCCTCTATGTCCGAGTCAAGTATGACCTCCGCCTCCGATATCACCTGTCCATAGTCGAGCCCCCTGTCCGCCTCCACGATGACGTATTCTCCCACCGTGAATTTCATCCCGCTGGTCGAATAGTAGGATATCTTTCCGGCCTCCCTTAACCTTATCTGCAATACTTCGTACATCCTTCTCTCCTGTCTGTCGCGACTATCCGCGGGGTCCTGTCAGGGGTCGCACCGCTACCGAAGCCACCTTCTCGGACAGCACGCTCCAGGCCAATTTAAGATTTACGTTGTTCTCAAGATATGTCCGGCAGTTGACTATCTCAGTCGATAATCGGACCAGATCCTCCACTCCCGCCCTGATCCCCGAGGAGGCGCTGGATATGGCATCGCGCCTGTCGATATTTATAAACATCTCATCATCGGCCCCGAGCCGCGCCATGATGATGTCCCTGTACCAGCTGAGCATGACATCCAAGATCCACGGCGCCTCTTCTTTTGATACCGCGAAACGCTCCTCGTCGAATATGCGGCCGCTGGTCAAATCGTCTATCACGACATTCTTCCTCTCGAGAAGATCCCCCTCTTTTAGCCTTAGCGCCTCTCCCAGCCTGCCCGAGGCGAGCCTAGAGAGGTAACGGGCCTTCATCATATCGACGCCATATTCCTCCTTAAGCGTCTCTTCGAGGGCATCGGGCATGAGGGGGAAAAATTTAATCACCTGGCAGCGCGAGGCTATCGTCGGAAGAAGCTTCGACAGGTTCTCTACAATAAGCACCAATACCGAACCGGGCGGCGGCTCTTCCAGCGTCTTTAAGAGCGCGTTTGCCGCCTGCGGGCTCATCCTGTCGGATTCGTCTATGATGCATACCTTGGTCCGGAACTCGTAGGGCTTCAGGCTCACGAGATACCTCATATCCCGTATCATATCTATCTCTATCTCACGGGCGCCTTTATCCGAAGGCCTTACTATCACGAGATCCGGATGATTGCAGGACTCTATCTTCCTGCACGGGCCGCATTCTCCGCAAGCCTCCTTGCCCCTGGCGGCGCAGTTAAGCGCCTTCGCGAAAGAGAGCGCGGTCGTAAACTTACCCGTGCCCCTGGCGCCCAGAAATATATACCCTTGAGCCAGCGTATCCTTTTCGATGGCGGTCTTCAAAAAACCTACCGCCCTACCCTGACCTTTTATATCCTTGAACAGCACATGACACCTCTCGTCTTACCAGGTCCTGGGTCGCTTTGATGGATCCTTTGACCCTGACCACCCTGATCCTTTTTCTGTCTTTCTTCGCCAGGGCCAGATATCCGGCCCTCACCCGTCTGTGGTAAGCGATGGCCCTGGCCTCTATCCTGTCGGTCCCCTTCTCTCTTGCGCGCCCAAGTCCCAGCCGCGTTTTTATATCAAGAAGGATCGTTATGCCCGGCTTCAGGCCCATCGACGCAATATCGTCCACCCTTTTGATCGTAGTCAAATCGAGGCCGTTTCCGTAGCCCTGATAGGCGACCGTGGCATCACTGAATCTATCGCTTATGACTATTCTGCCCCGCTTTAGGGCCGGCATTATCACCTCTTTCACTATCTGGGAGCGCGCCGCCTCAAAGAGGAGAAACTCCGAGACATCCGATATATCGAGCCCTTTTGAATCCAGGAGTATCTTCCGTATTCCTTCGCCCAGGGCTGTGCCGCCGGGCTCTCTCGTAAGTATGGGGCTGTAACCCTGCTTCATTAAATGCTCATATAACAACTTTGAGTGCGTCGACTTGCCGCACCCCTCTATCCCCTCAAACGTGATGAATAGGCCTTTTTTTAAATTTTTCGGCGCCATGTCGTCCCGTCTTTAGTATCCTCGAGTATTATACCCCTACCGGACAATTCCCTTCTTATATCATCCGCCTTCTTGAAATCGCCCGCCTTCCTCGCGGCATTCCTGGCTTCTATCTTATCCGCCATATCGGATCCCAGCGCCTCTTTCTTCGCCTTCAAAAGATCCACCCCGAGCGTGCCGGTAAGTTCGAGTATCAAATCCCTGGCGCCTAATAGTTCTTTAATAATACTCTTATCCTCGCCGGCGTCGTCTATCATTTTATTGGTATGCGTGACTATGTCAAATATCGCCGCAAGCGCCAGTGGCGTATTGAAATCGTCGTCCATCGCCTCTTCAAACTTCTTCCGGAATAACGCTATGTGCCCGTCATGCGCCATGCGTTTTGCGTCATGCGCTTCAATCCTGTCTATCCTCGCCAGCAGGATCATGATCCTCTCTTTCTCCTTTTTCGCTTCCAGGATCTTCTCTTCGGTGTAATCCACGGGACTTCGGTAATGCGCGGAGAGATACAGTAATTTCAGATAGTCGGGATCACCGTGTTTCGCTAAAAATCCCTTTATCGTTATATAATTACCCAGGGATTTCGCCATCTTCTCCCCGTTTATGGTGAGGAGACCGTTATGTATCCAGATCCTCGCGAACTTTTTACCGGCGCCTTCCGATTGCGCTATCTCGTTCTCGTGATGCGGAAATATGAGGTCAATACCCCCGCCGTGGATGTCGAACTCTTCCCCCAGGATATCCGAGCTCATGACGGAACATTCTATGTGCCATCCCGGCCTGCCGTTACCCCACGGGCTCGGCCATGACGGCTCGCCTTCTTTCACGGCCTTCCAGAGCGCGAAATCCAAAGGGTCTCTCTTCTTCTCGCCCGGCGCAACCCTTGCCCCGACTTCCATCCTGTCGAGGGACTGTTTCGAGAGTTTTCCGTAATTTGCGGCCTTCTTTATATCAAAATAGACATCTCCGTCGACATCGTATGCACATCCCCTCTTTATGAGAAGCGCTATAAACTTTACCATCTTCGGTATATATTCAGTCGCCTTCGGCTCCTCGGCCGGATCCTCTATCCCGAGAAATGCCATGTCCTCATGATACGCATCGAGATACTTTTTCGCAATCTCTTTGGTTGTTTCTTTCAGATCGACCCGTTCCCCGTTACCCGTCTCCCTCCTCGCTTTTTCTATTATCTTATCGTCCACATCCGTCACATTGCGCACGAACTTTACCTTTAATCCTTTATATGCGAAGTATCGCCTTATGACGTCGAATATATACGCGCTCCTCGCGTGGCCTATGTGCGGCTCGTCGTAGACCGTCGGCCCGCATACGTACATGCCGATATACCCCTCTTTGATGGGTTTCAATTCTTCCTTGGCGCGCTTTAGCGAATTATAGATCTTCATAATAATTTTCGCTCTTTTTCTCTTCACTCTCCTAAAAAGTGACAGTCACTTTTTAAGCAAAAAGTGACAGTCACTTTTTCAACTTCGAAGTGGGGGTGTTATCATTTTTCCAGCTTCTCTATCCTTTTCCTTAACTCCTCCATATCCTGCAAAATAGGGTCGAGGACATGTATATGGTCCAGGCTAAAGTCTATCTTCTTGCCCTCCTGTCGCGTAATCCTGCCGGGGACGCCTACGACAGTGGAGTTCGGCGGTACATCCTTTATAACTACGGCGTTGGCGCCTATGTAGGAGTTATCGCCGATCGTGATGTTCCCCAGCACCTTCGCCCCCGCGCCGACGACTATATTGTTCCCGAGCGTCGGATGGCGCTTCCCTTTCTCTTTACCGGTGCCTCCCAGGGTCACCCCCTGATACAAAGTCACGCCGTTGCCGATGATGGCAGTTTCGCCTATGACGACTCCCATGCCATGGTCTATGAATAACTCATCGCCTATCTCGGCTCCGGGATGTATCTCGATACCTGTAAAGAACTTTCCTATCTGCGAGATGAGACGCGGAAGGAACGGTATACCAACCTTTTTTAAACCATGTGTTATCCTGTAGATTATTATCGCATGCAGTCCCGAATAGGTTAAGAGCACCTCAAAGAAAGAGCTCGCCGCCGGGTCGCGCTCGAACGCCGCCTTGACTTCCCGCCGGAAGAAAATCGCGACCGCACCCCAGAAAACCGCAACTATAACAATCAGTATCAGAAGGACATTCATGCATGCTCCCATGATTATCTACCCTCCAGCAGCACGACCGCGTATGAGGCCATCGCATCGCCCTCTCCAATGGCGCCGACGCCTTCGTTTGTCGTGGCCTTTATATTCACATCCTTAAAATTCATCCTTAGCGCTCCGGAGATCACCTCTATCATCCTCTCCCTGAACGGAAATATCTTGGGCTCTTCGGCTATCACGGCGCAATCTACATTCACTATCCGCATATTCGCCGCTTGCGCAAGGTCCCGGACCTTCTTCAGCATAATGATACTCGACATCCCCTTAAGGGACGGATCCGTATTCGGAAAATGGTGCCCTATGTCCGAATCCCCAAGCGCGCCCAATATCGCGTCCGCTATCGAATGCAGGATGACGTCGCCGTCGGAATGGCCGAGAAGCCCCTTTGCGTAAGGTATCTCGATCCCCCCCAGGACGAGACGGCGCCCCTCCTCGAGCCGGTGTATGTCGTAACCGATACCGATCTTCATCTCATCTTTTATCCTTCAATAGCATGCCCGCCAACATTAGGTCTTCCCGCGTCGTAATCTTTATATTGCGATACGAACCCATCAATATCTTCACCCTGGCCCCAAGCCTTTCTAAAAGATAAGAATCGTCCGTTATCTTCAGTTTGTCCCGCGGCGCGTTTTTATAGGCCCTCATTATCAGATCATATCTAAAGGTTTGGGGCGTCTCGGCGGCCCAAACCAGAGACCTTTCTATTGTCCCGGCTATAAAAAGATTCCTGCCGGCGAGTTTGACCGTATCCTTCACGGGCACCGCCGCGATGCATCCTCCGAAGCGCTTCGCCGCGGAAATAGACTCGCGTATAAGGCGCTCGTCCAAAAAGGGCCTGGCGGCATCATGCACGAGCACGATATCACAGGAAGCGTCCACCTCGCCGAGACAGTTCCTTATCGATTCGTAGCGTGTCATTCCGCCGGCCACGACAGACTTGACCTTCCTTATACCGTACCTTTTTACGAGACCGGAAAAGCGTTTTAGATACGACCTCTCGACCGCTACCACTATCCCGTCTATAAAAGGCGAGGAGTCGAGGACCTTAAGGGAGTATGCTATGAGGGGCCTGCCGTTTAAACTGACGAACGGCTTTTTCGTATGATACCCAAGCCTTTTCCCTGAACCGGCCCCCGCAATTATCGCTACGGTCTTCATCGGCCTTTCCAGGAATGCTTCTGATTATCCTCATATTTGGCGAATATCATCCTGCCCGCCGAGGTTTGCAGGACGCTTGTCACGTATACTTTTATGACCTGCCCGATAAGATGTTTGGCATTGTCTATCACTATCATGGTGCCGTCATCGAGGTATGCGATGCCCTGGTTATGTTCCTTGCCCTCTTTGGATATCCTTATCTCCATCATCTCCCCGGGAAGGACCACGGGCCTTAACGAATTGGCGAGGTCGTTTATGTTAAGGACCGCCACCCCCTGGAGCTCCGCTATCTTCGCGAGATTAAAATCGTTCGTGAATATCTTGGCGCTCAAAAGCTTCGCCAGCTTGACCAATTTTGCGTCCACATCTTTGATTTCAGGAAAGTCGTCTTCATGTATCCTGACATCGAGATTCGCGTCCTTTTGTATTTTGTTCAATATATCGAGCCCGCGCCTGCCGCGATTACGCTTTAAAGCGTCCTGGGAGTCCGCTATGGCCTGCAACTCCTTGAGCACAAATCTGGGTATGAGGATACGGCCTTCGATGAACTTGGTCTTGGATATGTCGGCTATCCTCCCGTCTATTATTACGCTCGTATCCAGCACTATAATGCCTTCCTTCTGGTCCTGCCTGGCGAACCTGACATAAGGTATTATGACATTGAACTCGTCCTTTCCCCTCATGGCGATTACCATCCCGAGATAAGTGAAGATAAGTATCAGGATCATCTGTAAAGACGAGAATAGTTTTATATCCATGGGGATGAGCTTCAGGACGCCGGTCAGGATCCACGCCATGAAGAACCCGAATATGAGCCCGAATACGGCCGCCGATAGGTTTCTTACGGAGAACCTCCTCATACCCATCTCAAGAAATATTATAAGAAAACTGCCGACGGCTCCGGAAAGGGCGCCGATATAGGCCCACTGCGGCTTAAAGTCTCCCACCAGTGCGCCTACGTAATATCCCACTATGCTTGATACTATCACGAAAAACGCGCGTACGAATAATACGGTCATCTTATTCTCCCTTTGGCTTATTGAAAAGTTTCCACGGCCGGGCTTTTATGTCCTCGCTAAAGTCCTTTAAATTCCCCCCGGTCGCTTTCAGGTCGTAACTTAAGTCCTTGAAATTTCCCGTGGTCGCTTTGACATCATCATAGACGGCGTCTTCCGCCAAGAGCTTTCCTATGGTCCCCTCGCCCCGCCTTAAGCGGCCGACTATGACATTGACATCGTCCGATAGCGTCTTCAGGTTCTCCGTTATCTTCTCCATCGGAACGGGGTCGCGGCCCACCAAGGTATCACCGTCTTTTAACGAATCCTTATCCACCGTCCCCGGGGATATCTCGAGATACTTTTCCCCCAGGAGCCCGAGCGTGTTTATGGTAATATCGGCGTCCCTGCCTATCTTGGTGTCTCTCTTCACCCATGCGTGGACGCAGGCCTTGGTCTTCTTGTCCTTCTCGTCATAAAGGATGCTTATCTCTTTCACCTGGCCGACCGTTACACCTGAGAGCCGGACAGGCGCCGCCTCGGTTATGCCGCTGGCGAAAGTGAATATCACGTTGATGTAATAACCGGGCTTCATGATGTAGATGTCGCCTATCGAAAAGACGATGATAAAAAATATTATGATGGCGATGAGTATGAACACCCCTACCTTCAGTTCGATTATCTTAGAGTCCATTTTACCTCCATATTTAGCCATCAGCTGCTGATAGCTGACAGCTGATGGCTGATAGCTACTATCTACAACAAGTGCTCGAAATCTATACCTTCTCAAATGAGCCCACAACTTACGGAGTCCCGAGCCTGTCGAGGGGCGACGTAAGTTGTCTTGCCTGTTTTACCGCTAAGGGCGAATTTGATCCCGCAAAATTCCTTTAGTGCCGCGCTATTACAATTTAGTTATTTTGCGGGACTTCACAACAAGTGCTCGAAATCTATACCTTCGGTTATCGGCCCTGTCGCGGCGCCCGTAATGAACTGGCGCACGACGGGGTCCGTCGAGTTCTCTATCTGGCCGGGGGTGCCGTATATTACTATCTTGCCGTTATAAAGCATGGCTATCTTATCCGCTATCTTGTAGGCGCTCTTCATGTCATGGGTGACGGCTATTGAGGTGACCTTCAGTTTGTTGTGAAGCTCCACTATGAGATCGTTTACCGCGTCACCCATTATGGGATCCACACCCGTGGTAGGCTCGTCGTACAGTATTATTTGCGGCCTCATGCATATGGCGCGCGCCAGGCCCACCCTCTTCCTCATGCCGCCCGACAGTTCCGCCGGTTTCTTATCTTCTATATCTTTTAAGCCCACGAGCGCCAGGCACTCCTTCACCCGCTTGGCGATCTCCTCTTTTGAGGCGTTCGTGTGCTCCATCATGGCGAAGGCGACATTCTCGCGTATGGTAAGCGAATCGAAGAGGGCGGCGCCCTGAAATAGCATGCCAAAGTTCATCCTGAACCGGTTCAGTTCCGATCCTTCCATGACAGATACTTCTTTACCATTTATCAATACCTGCCCCGAATCCGGCTGCATGAGGC
>CAZPYQ010000017.1:0-8380 GCA_964590585.1 uncultured Planctomycetia bacterium
GCCTATACCTACGCCAGGATCGTCCAGGAATGCCGGGCCATGCGTCGCGTCTATAGTCGCGGCGCCGGCCAGACCTATCGCTATGGTCTTGGCGCCTCCGCTATATCCGGCGTAGAGGTGCGGCTCCACGACCCCTACGGACATCGCACAGTCACATTCTTTCAAGGCCTTGTTAAGGACTATCGGGATACCCCTCCCTGTCCTGCCGAAATCGGTTAGATTCGACTTCACCTGCCCGTGGCTGAATACGCGATGCCGCGCAAAAACCCGCTCGCCAACCAACTCCTTAAGCTCCATGCCTGAAAGCGGGAGATGTAAACCTGTTGCGACGGCTATATCTACCCTGCGCCCATTTTCCAATAGTGGCAAAAATCCGCTTAATATATCTTTGAGATGGGACTTCCTCGTGGAGTCCGGAACGGCCAAAAGGATCCTTTTTCTTCCTTTAAGCGTGCGCATTAACCCCGAGACTGTCTCTTTGTTCAGGGAATCTCTAAGAAGCGTCTTGATATCGCGCCCCAGGGGAACGGTCTTCTTCAATACGCCTATCAGGTTTTCCGCGGGGATGCGAACCTTTAAGCTGGTCCTGCCGTATGGTATAGTTACGACCGCCTTATTCATGCTTCCTTGCCCAAGTCTCTGGAAAAGATATTATCCAGGCCCAATATCCACGCCGGGTCGAACGCCTTTTTTATTCGCGCCATCTCCGCAACACCCTCACTGCCGTAAAGCTCTTCCAGATACGCGTGTTTCAGCTTGCCTATGCCGTGTTCCGCAGACACGGTGCCGCCTAACGCCACGCCCTTTTTTATAAATTTAAGGGCCAGCCTCTTTGCTGACACCAGTTCGTTCTTTGAGCGCGGCAGTATGTTCGTATGTACGTGGTTTTCGCCTATATGGCCGAATATAACGCTCTCAAGGCCCTCTCCCCTTAAAGAATCCGCGTAAAACCGCATCATCTTAAGGAAGCTGCCTTCCGGCACGGCGATGTCCAGGGATATCTTCTGGAAACCGCTTGCCCGTATCTTTTCGTTTATCATGCTCGGGATAGAGTGCCTGAATTCCACGAACCTTTCTGCCTCTTTTTCGGTCATGGCGGCCCAGGTCTCGTCTTCCGAAACGCCATATTTTTTAAAAAGGTTCTGCCAATCTTCTATTATCTCATCGACGCCCTTCTCTCCCAACTCCTTCTCGAAGAAGATTGAGGCCGCGGCTCTGGCTGGGATGCTTAAGCCCTTTGACCTTAGAAGCCCCAGGGCGCTATGGTCAAAATACTCTATCGATAGCGGTTCCAGTGTCTTCGCGTCGCGGACGAAATCCCAGCTATCTTCCTCCTTTCTGAAGAAGGCGAAGCAACTGAATATATCATCCGGTTTTTTTAGAAGCGACATCTCCGCTTCCACCAGGACACACAGGGTCCCCTCCTGTCCTATGAAGAGGTCTATAAGATCCATGCCGTCTTTTGCGTAGTATCCAGCCGAATTTTTTACCGGAGGCATCTTATAGGTTGGGATCGGTATATCTATGGCCCTTCCGCCCGGTAAAACGAATCTTGAATCGCCTCTTCTCAAGACCCTTGCCCCGCGCTTTATACGGGTTATCTCCCCTGTCGGTAAAACAATCTTCAATGCCTTGACGTGGTTCCGGGTTGGCCCGTACCGAAAAGACCTTGAGCCGGAAGCGTTCGTGGCTACGGTCCCGCCTACAAGCGCCGTCTTCTCGGTAGGGTGGCAGGGATAGAAGAGGCCCTTGGCAAAGGCGGCGCTTTTAAGCTCCTCTACCGATACCCCTGCCTGGACATTGGCCGACCCGGCCCCGGAGGCGTCTTTCGACATGTCCAGGATCTTATCGAACCTTTCCATAGATATTACGGCGCCGCCCATGGGCACCCTCGCGCCTGTTGTGCTGGTGCCGCCGCCCGACACGGTGACGGGCAATTTGCTCCGGCTCGCCTCCTTCAAAAAAGATGAGACATCCTCCACGCGCCCGGGAAAGACGACCTCGTCCGCCCATCCGCCCTTCAGGTTAGAGGTATCCTCGAAGTAACTTTGTATGGTATCTTTATCGGTTTTTATCAGCATGGATTAAAGTTGGGCTGAATGCTAACAACTTAATGCTATTTTATATTATAAATCTCCTTTACTTCATCCAGGCGTTGCATGAAATCGCGGGTGACCTGGATTGAGGCCCTGGCGAGCCATACGGTCGCCGCAATCACCAGAATAGATATGAGCGCCTTTTTAGCCTTCGTGAACTTCGGGCTTAATATGAGAAGCGGCAGGGCCAGCGGCCCGACGCACAAAATAGCCACAACGACAATCGTTACGCTGTAATACCATCTATCCTTGGGCCTCTCGTCCATTTTCATCTCTCCTTCATAAAATCCAGGAGATTATATCCGAGCCGTTCGAAAAGATCGTAGAGCTTCGACATGGGAAGCCCCAGTATATTGAAATAACACCCTTCGATATGCGGGAAAAGTATAGAGCCCGGACCCTCTATAGAAAAGCCGCCGGCCCTGTCAAACGGGCCTATATGGCGAAGCCATGTATCGAGGCGATTCGAATCTATATGCTTCATCTTTAGCATGGTCCTTACGCAACCCTTGACGCGCCTATTCGATGCGGCATCTATTACGACCAGGCCCGTATAAACATATGAGACCTTTTTGCTGAGGCGCCTTAAAACTTCTTTTACCTTGCCCCTGGTCTTCAGTTTACCGATTATCTCACCATCCAAAAATACGACCGTATCCGCGCCTATCACGACGCCGTCTTTCAGCCCGGATGCGGCATATCGCGCCTTGTCGCAGGCATTCTTCAGCACGATATCGCCGGGCCGCTGGCCCTTACCGCCCTTATCCTCCCGCACATTGCTTACGACAACCCTGTGGGGGACCCTGCACATACGTAGAAGTGTCGACCTTCTCTTGGAACGCGACGCGAGTATTATTCTGGGAAGCTTCGTTTTCATATATTATCTCCGCATACATAGCCGGTCGAGAAAGCCGCCTGCAGGTTATACCCGCCCGTGCCGGCATCCACGTCAAGAAGCTCGCCGACTATATAGAGCCCCTTTATCAGCCTGGACTCCATCGTCTTAGGGTCGACTTCGCGCGTAGCCACGCCTCCCGCCGTTACTATGGCCTCCTCTACCGGCCTTATCTTCTTGACCTTAAGCCTAAAATCGGTTAGCGCGCGTATAAGATGAACCCGATCCTCTTTCGTTATCTGGTTAGCCGCCTTTTCACCGCTTACTCCGGAAATTTCAAGAAAACGGCCTATGAGATTCTTCGGGAGCAGTTCTTTAAAGACGTTCCTGAGCGTCTTTTTAGGAGCCGCTGCGAACTCACGCAAAAGACGCGCCTCTAATTTTTCTCTATCCAGCGCCGGTTTGAAATTTATGCTTATGGCGACATCCCTGCCGCGGATCAATTCCTCTCCTGCTAGTTTACTCAAGTCCAGTATTATCGGGCCCGAAAGCCCATGATGAGTGAATAGCATCTCGCCGAACATGGATGCCCTCTTTTTTTCATCCGCATACACCGCGCATTCTACGTTTTTAAGCGAAATGCCCTGCCACTCTTTCACATATCGCTCCTCTGTCTCGACAGGCACCAGCGCCGCTCTCGGCGGCACAATGGCGTGGCCCAATTTTTTTGATATCTCATGTCCTTTCCCGGTCGAGCCTGTGGCGGGATACGATAGGCCGCCGGTTGCCAGCACAACTTTTGAGGCGCCTATCTTCCGGCCTGATTTCGATTTAACCCCGGTAACGCTGTTTGAGGCGACCATGACATCTTCTACCATGGTATCGCGGAGTATGATAACCCCCTGTTCCGAAAGATAAACCTGAAGCGTCTTTAGGATATCCCCGGCATCGTCAGAAACCGGGAATACCCGGCCTCCGCGTTCGGCCTTTAAGGCCAGACCCCTCTTCTCAAAAAACGCAACCAGATCTTTATTGAAAAAGCGCGAGAACGCGTTATATAGAAACTTACCGGAGGGGCCGAATTCCTCTATGAAAGGCCCCGTTTCTTTGGTATTGGTCAGATTGCATCTTCCTTTGCCCGATAAGAGGAGCTTCGAGCCCAGGGCCCTATTGCGCTCCACGAGCAGTACGCGCCTGCCGCGTTCGGCGGCGCGCCCTGCGGCCATTATGCCGCTTGGACCCCCTCCAACGACAACGACATCCCATTTTTCCATAGGAATTTTCACTGAGAAACAAGCTCTCGTATTGCCGGCAGAAACCTTTTGGCCTCTTCCTCTCCGCGCGCGATGGCCAGGTCCAGCTTAAAAAATTCATACCAGTCCATCGTCGGTACAATGGGATGCATAGCCACATCGGCGTTCTGGCAGCTCATCTCCGCCAATATATACTCGCCCGCCTGGACGCTGTTCACTATTATATCAAATATATTGGTCACCTTCTTCTTTGACCGCACCACGTCATCGGGACTCGGCAGGGTGTTCACCGCTATTATCTTATTTATGCCCATAAGCGACAAGACGTTCGTCGGTACCGGATTTATGATACCGCCGTCTACCAGTATCTTGCCGTCCAACCTGACCGGTTCGAAGACGCCCGGTACGGAGATGCTGGCCAGGACCGCATCGACAAGACCGCCCTTATCTATGACCACCTCCTGCCTTGTCTCAATATCGCACGCGACTACCCTGAACGGAAGCTTAAGATCATAAAATGTCCTGTCTCCAAAGTGTTTCTGCAAAAAATTCCTGACAACTATCCCTTTAAGCATACCGCTTCTGGGAAAGGTGAAATCCATGAGTTTTATATTTTCTATCTTGCGCCTGAATTTACCTATTATATCTTCTATGTCAGCCGCGCTCTTGCCGGACGCCCAGAGTCCCCCCACCAACGCGCCCATACTCGTGCCCGCCAGGACATCTATCGTTACCCCCTCTTCTTCGAGCACCTTCAAAATCCCTATATGCGCCAATCCCAATGCGGCGCCGCTTCCCAGGGCCAGCCCAAGCCGGACTGCGCCTATCTGTCTGGCTAACCTTCTCACTGTTCTTGAATACCCGCACTGCGGCCGGGATATGATGACCGTGCCGACGGCAGAAGAGGTCTTATCTGTCTTCTTGGACATATCGGGAAGCGTGGCGAAGATATTGCGTTTAAGGGCCGCGAACCGTTCTGCGAACCCCGCTATAGGCTCCTTGCCGTATTCGGTCGTGACTATATATATCTTGCCTTCTACCTCAGGGCAATAGCCGCACAATTCCCCTATCATCTTCGATGTGTCCGAAAGAGAGGCCGGCTCTGACGTCGTAATCACGTGGACAAGGTCGACCTGCTTTATGATGTCGAATAATTCCTTGTCCATATCGGCAGGAAGGTCCAGGATAATATAATGGTAATAATCTGTGAGGTAGCTTAAGATGGCGGCGGCGCGCCTGGAATCCATATATTCATCTTCATGGTGCAGGATATTCATCAGATCTATGCCGGAGGCATGCTTGAAGATAGAGTTTCTCGCATCGTCTTCACTGAAGAACGGCGAGGTCATTAGAAGCGGTTTTCTATCGCGCCCAAATCCCAAAAGGTTAAGGGCCTCCCCGCCCAATCTGCCTACCTCCACCAATATCACGTTTTTACGCGTTTCGGTTCTTAAGGATAAGGCGAGATTCATGGCGTAGGTCGTGACGCCGATCTTATTCGATATGCCGTAGACGGATATTATCGTGCTTTCAAACATCCGTTTTTCGCCCAGTTCCTTCTTTCTAAGCCTTCTGGACAGGCTCTGGCTCAAGGTTACCGCAAACCGCGGGATAGATGCGGCCGCCTTGTAAAAATGCTCCTTCTCTATTTTCAGGATTATCGCGTCGTTCACTACCTTGACGGAAGCGGAATGCGGCTCTTTAGTAAGAAGGGATATTATGCCGAAGTAACTTCCTCTCTTGAGATAATCGAGGGTCTCCTCGGTTCCGTTGCCTCTTACGATAAACATCCTGACCCTGCCCGTCACGATACAATAAAGGGCCTCGGAGGCCGCGCCCTGCTTGTATACCATGTCGCCCTTTACGTATTCCACAAGGGTGCTATTTGAGGCGATGAGGAGCTTCTCTTTCGAAGAGAGGCCGGCGAAGAGCGGCAACTGGTCTATCAGATAGACCTTGTCCTGAACCCTTAAATGTTTTTCCATAGGTTTTGCCAAAGACAAAAGGACGGCTCATCTTTTTTGACGAAAACCGTCCTCTTGATTTTTAATTGTCTTATGCCCTTATCTATCAACGCAATTTTTAGTTGCCGATCGGGTTATGCGCAAAATATCTAAAATTCAACTTATTTTCAATATCTCTTTTATTCTGCCTATGAGGTTCTCTATATTGACCGGCTTTACAAAATAGTCCTCCACGCCGATCTTCTTCGCCTGCAGGACGATATCCGGATCCGATGCCGCCGATATTACGATAATCGGTATCTTGCCGGTATTGATATTCTTCTTTATCGCCTCGCACGCCTCCAGGCCGTTTATGCCCGGCATCTTTACGTCCATGAGTATCATGTCCGGTTTCCTCTGCCCGGAAAGCATGAGTCCCCCCTCCACGGCGTTGGGCACGATATCGCACTCGAAACCTCTAAGCTCAAGCGTCTCGTTTAAGAGAGAGAGAAAGGTCGGTTCGTCATCCACTACAAGGATCTTCTTTAAAGGCATCTTCTTTCCCGCTCCTCCTTTACGATCACAATAGATTATACCTCTAAAATACAATTATTCAAGAAATAAAAAGGGACGATTCCTTTGGCTAAAAATCGTCCCTGAAAGACCTCTTTTCGAGCTATCCGCTACTGCCTGACGATATACTCCAACGCCTTATTAAACTCCTGATCCCGCCAGCCCTCTTTGAATTCCATTCTCGCCTTGCCTTCTATCTTGGTCTTGAGAGGCGCCTGACACGCGTCCAACGCCGCAAGATTGCCGCTCAGCGGTTGGTGCGGTTTGCCGAAAGCTATAAATGCGGAGCCTAACCCCGCCAGAAGCAATACGCAAAGACCCTTCATCGCGATCTTGGAAGCTGTGGCGACAGGGGCGGTTTTACATCTCATCGCGACTCCGCCCGATAACGAACCTCTTAAGTATTCACCCGCCACATCAATGGCTTCTCCGCCATCTTTCGCTTCGCATACTATCTCGATAACGGTCTTATATCTCCTCATACGAACCCCCCGATTTATTTTTTTCAAACTGTAACCGTTTTCAGTGCCAATAAGTAATATAGCCAATACAGAACGCATTGTCAAACAGTATATATAACTATTTTAAATCTTAACACGGCTGGGCTATTATAATCATCACTGGGGGTTACACTCGATTTCTTCAGCCGGATTAAAATTAACGGAGTATGCGGGACATCGAAGAATGAACCAGGGAATTTGATGCGAGGATATCCTTATCAGAATATTCAAATCTTGAACCGTTGAATCTCGTTACCTTGCCTCCTGCCTCTTCTACTATGATACGGCCCGCCGCCACATCCCATGGGTGTATGTCCAGCTCCCAATATCCGTCGAACCGTCCGCATGCCACATAGGCCATATCCAAAGCGGCTGAACCTGCGCGGCGTATGGCAAAGGCTTTTTTTAGAAATTTCCTGAAATTGTTTATGTTGGTATTGCGCCTGTTCCTTACGTGGTAAGAGAAACCGGTGGCGAGAAACCCCTTGGAGATGCTTGATATTCCTGACACCCTGATCCTTTTCTTGTTCAAATAGGCGCCCCTGCCCCTCTCGGCGCGAAATAATTCGTCGCGCAGAGGGTCGTATATCACTCCGGAAAAAACGCCATATTCGTCCTCTACGGCTATCGAAACGGAGAAAAACGGAAAAGAGCGGAAAAAATTTGTCGTGCCGTCAAGCGGATCGACTATCCACCGGAAGGCCCCTTTCCTGAAGAGGGCCCCGGATTCTTCCGCTAATATCGAATCCTCCGGAAAACGGCCCTTTATCTCGCCTGCTATAAGGTCCTCGGCTCTTTTGTCTACGTCGGTTACCAGGTTGATTGCGCCTTTATAGCTAACCTCCCTGACTTTGCCGATATTCTTTTTTATTAAATAGCCCGCCCTTCTGGCGAGCGCTATGGCGACCTCATTGCGTATATGCCCAGCGCCGCGTCTCATATCTCTCTGCCTATATCATAGGCATCCGCAAGCGCCTTTTTATTACTCAGGATATCCCCCTTGCCTTCCATCCCGCCTAGAAATAATTCTTTCGAATACTCTATGCCGAGCGTCGCGAAGAATATCTTTATTATCTTTTTCGCGTTTTCGAAGAATTCCTTTTTTCCATAACCGCCCGCGCACAGAAAAACGCCCTTCGCCGCATGCTCGGCGGGGGGCATCTTTAACGCGTTCCTGGCG
>CAZPYQ010000017.1:8390-17764 GCA_964590585.1 uncultured Planctomycetia bacterium
CTGGCGACCCACACGCAGTTGAACCTGTCTATCATGGCCTTCAGCTGGGCGCTTATCGTGCCGAAAAATATGGGTGACGCCAGTATGACAGCATGGGCGGCGGACATCTTTTTGTAGAGCGCCGCCATGTCGTCAGTTAAGACACACACACCTGCCTTGTGGCATCCGCCGCATTCCTGGCATGCCCTGAAATCGAGCTCATTCAGTATTATCTTTTCTATGGAGGCGCCCTTCGACTTCGCGCCTTCCAGCGCCTTATCCAGAAGGATCTCCGTATTGCCGTTCCTTCTGGGGCTTCCGCTTATCCCCAAGACGCGCATCTTTATTTTACGCTTATCGCCTCTACAGGGCACTGCGCCGCTATCTCCTTCAGGTCGCAGCTGGCGCATTTATCGGATATGACATGGGCGAGATTGTCGTCGCCTACTTCAAATACCTCCGGACAGCTCGAGGCGCATAGCCCGCAGCCCGTGCATAGTGATTCGTCAACTTTAACCATGTTCCCCCCCCTTTTTTTTTAGTAGCATAGGCAACCAGAGCACAGAAATCAGATTCTGGTGTCTGGTTATTATTATTTAAAGATCTCCCCCGTCTGGCTGGACCAGAGCAGGAGATCCAGATGGCCCATAGGTATGTTTGCCTTTTCGGCGAACCGCCTCATCCTGGCCTCTATCGCAAAGTAGGCCTTGCAGGTTATGCTGTACGGGATGGTTCTTATCACCCCCAAACTTTTAAGGCATCTTAGTATATAACGGTCCAGTATGGCGAGTTCGCTCCCCAGCCCTATGTTTCGTAAGAAATGGCTCGCCTCTTTGTAGCCCAAACCCAGGACAGTCGACGCAAGATATTCCCTTAGAACAAACGGGTTCCGTCCCGCAAGTTTTTTCTTTAAACGGATCCTGCCGCATTCTGTGAAACGCAGCCTTGCGGCGACTATATAGGCAGCCTTGTTGTTCCAGAAACGCACATATCTCAAATATGGCTTTATATCTCTCCTGCCGCCTTCATACAACAGGCCGGATGACACCAGGGCCCGTATAGCCCTGTCAGCCTCGCGCGCCTTGGCCTGGGCCGTACATATGCAATAAGCCAGTTCCGCGAATATGCGCTTATCCGGCTTTCTGAAGACGTTCTCGAAATCACCGATCCTCCTGGAGATCGCGCTTCTCTTTGCCTTGTATTCTTTTTTTAATGAGGCGATATCCATGGAATTATCAGAAGAAGCGCCTTATATCCAGTAATCAGTAACTCGCAACCGGTAATTAACGGCTTAACACTTGAATCTTAAAATCACGGGTTACGTAATAGATCGGTTTAATCCTGGTCTTTGTCCGGTTTCGGTATCTTAAGCCCTATGTTCCTGGCTATCTCGTAAAACTCCTTTTCGCCCAGATTGTTCAGCGTCTTGTGCCTCTTATCCATCTGTTCGTTGAATTTAATCGCCTTCTCCTGCATCATCTCGTGGGTTTCCTTGGAGCCGCCGAAGAGTTTAAAATTTTTGCCTTTGGTTATCCTCACGTGGTTATCCTTGGCGTCAAATCCCAGGCCCAACAAAATCTTTTTGTAAAATCTGTTCACTCTATAACCCCTTCTTCTTGTGCCAGGTAAAAAGCTCAGACCCTGTAGACCGTATCGCCGATCCTGACCCTTGACTTCACCAAGAGACCTATCTCCTGCGCCTTCTTGGCCTCCTGTATCGGCACGCGGTCGAGCTGCATGGATTTTATCTTTTCTTTAAAATCCGTGGTGTGCCCCTTTATATAAATATTTTCGCCTACCTTAAGACCGTCCTTCACTACCAGGATAGCGGCCGCCTTGACATGCGGAAAATAGTGGGTCACCTCGCCGACCTTCTCCAGCTTCAGCCCCTCCCCCTTTGTCCTGACAACCTTCTTTTTGGCGCGCTTAAGCCCCTTCGCCCTTGCCGGGGCCCTCTTCTTTTTAGGTGCCTTTAAAACCCTTGCCCTTACGACCTTCTTCCTCTTCTTCTTGAAAGCCATACCAGCCTCCTTCCGCCCCTAAACGGCATTATGTTACGCGTATCTCCTTTACTTCCGGTATATTATATTATTCCCTCCAGGCCTTTTCAAGTTAAATTCTTACCGACCGTATAAGCGCTCTCGGGGATGGCGGCCTTGGATACCTTTTTAAGCGGACATACTCCGCATCTCGGTTTCTTGCGGCATGTCTCTTTGCCGAGTTTTACTATAAGGGCATGAAATTCGTTGAAGATCCTCCCGCTTTTCGGCAATGCCCGGAGAAAGATCCTCTGTACGTCTTCATATCCGGCGCCCTCCTTAAATGCGCCGTGCCTTGAAAATATCCTCTTCGTGTAGGCGTCTACTACGAATACGGGCCGATTGAATGCATAGAGCAATATGCTGTCCGCCGTCTCATGGCCGATGCCGTTCACGGATAAAAGTTCGTTTCTTAAAACCCTTGTGTCTTTTACCGCGGCCAGCCGTTCCAGTTTTCCGTCGAATCTGGAATATAAAAATAAGATGAAGCTCTTAAGCCGCTTCGCCTTTATATTGTAATAGCCTGCGGGCCGTATCGTATCCGCGAGATCGCTTTCTCTTATATCCTTAAGACGCCGGCAGGAGATGAGCCCGGCCCTTTTTAAATTACGGATCGCCTTCTCCACATTGCTCCAGGAGGTGTTCTGGGTAAGGATGGCTCCGACTATGATTTCCAGCGCGGAGTCGCCGGGCCACCAGTGTTGCGGGCCGTATGCATTGTAAAGTTTTTTATAGATATTTAACATCTTTTTGCCGATTCGATGCGCCTTGAGACTGAAGGATGGCTGTAGAGAAGAAATTCTATCAACTTATTAGGAGACTTATCCGAAAGGTTCTTCTCTCCGAGTTTTTCCATAAGGCCGATGAACGCCTCTTTTAACCCCGTGAGCCTAACGGCAAACATATCCGCCTGTCTTTCCAGGGTCCGCGAATACATATTTTTCGCCGGGAGCGTGATTAGGTTAAAGACAAAAAAGAAAAGCGCTAAAGAGGGGTATATCGCTATATCATGAAGCGCGCCGGCTTTAAGAAAAGAGACCAGCCCTTTGGATATCAGTTTAAGCGCATAGAACAAGGCCGTTATCGAAACCGACTCCAGAAGGATCAGTTTCCATATGTGCCTGAATTTATAATGCGCTGTCTCATGCGCGACGACGCAGGTTATCTCGTCGGGCGAGAACTCCCGTATAAGGTTATCGGCCAATACGATGCGCCTCGTATCGCCCCATCCAACCAGGGCCGCGTTTGATTTTTTGGTGTCCTTGCTTAAGTCTATCGCGAATACACCCGTGACTTTTACGCCGGCCCTACCGGCAAGGTCCAGGAGCTTGCGCCTTAAGCCCTCGTCGTCCAGGTCCCTGTATCTGTAAAATAACGGTATCACCAGGACAGGGAATATCCTGGCTAAAAATATGGAAAATGATATCCAGCCGAGGGAGGCCACGAGCCACCAGGCGCTTGGAAATAACCGCAATACAAGGTAAAAAAGCTCTACCAGCGCCGCTGATACCAGAAAAGAGAGCAGGGCTCGCTTCAATTCCCGCCAGGCCCAATCCTTCGGGCTTTGGTTTGAAAGGGCAAACCTGTGCTCGAGGAGATATCCGGAATAAAAGCTTAATGGCAGGCCCACCAGATAGATGCTCAAGGAGAACAAGGCGAAATAGACGAATAGCGCCGTATAATAACCGCCGCCGGCCGTATAGGCCATGTCTTTATAATACGAGGAGATTCCGCTTGCTTGAATTCCAACTAAAAAAATAAGGGTCAGGCAAATATCAATAAAGAAAAGGGTGTATTTGAGCCGCGCGTAGGTTTTGGAAGGCGCTCTGTCTCTATCCATCCGTCGGTTTATTACCTTGCGGGTTCCGACTGCCCAAGCATCGCCTGGGAAGCGCGTCTTACCTTCATGCTCTCATCTTTTGACACGCTTCTTATGGCTTCTTTGCATTCCCCGGTGCCTATCTTATTTAAGCCGTTTAGCGCGGCGAGACGGACATCCGTGCTCTCATCGGTCAAAAGCGTTTTTAGAGTCGGGATGACCTCCGGCGTGCCTATATCCCCGAGAGCTATAGTCGCGGTCAGTCTAAGGTTCTTTCTGTCCTGCCTGGCTACCTTAATAAGATACGGAACGGAGCTTGGGTCTTTCGCCTGCCCCATAGCGGCAAGCGCCGCTTCCCTCACTGCGGGGCTTCTATCTTCTAATAGTCTATTGACTGTCGGCAAAATATCTTTCGAACCTATATTATAAAGCGCAATGGCCATGTTTATCCTGACATTTTCGTCAGGATTATCTGCCAGTTTGGACAATTCGCCTATGGCCCGCGCTGCCCTAAGCTTCCCTAATCCCTCAATAGCCGTAATCTTAACGTTTACGTCGTAATCATTCAAAAGAGGTATAAAAGTGTCCACAAGCGAAGGATCGTTTATCTTTACAAGCGCGCGCGCGGCGAGGTAACGCGTATGCGCGTCTATGTCGTTCAGGCACGCCTTTAGCCCCTCTATCGCCTTCGCATCGCCTATCTTGCCCAGCGCTATCGCGGAAGCCCGCCTGACGCTCGTTATGGGATCCTTGAGGCTCACCAGGATGGCGTCGACTGCCGCGGGGCTTTTGATATCTCCCAGGATCTCCAGCGCGGTTATCTTGAAATTCCCGGACGCCTCGGGATTGTTAAGCGCATCCGTAAGATACGGCACGGCATCCTCACCCGCAAACCTTAAATCCACTGTGGCATCATGAACATATCTCGGATCATCAAGACGCGATATATTCTTCCTTATCTTATGCTGTGATTCAAAACCTTCATCTCCGGCCGCATGGGAAAGAGCGGCAACGCAGGCAAAAAAGAAAAAACATAAAACAACTGCCAAAATCTTCTTCATATCGTCCTCCTAATATGTAAAACAACTCCAATCCTGAGGCGCCGTTAAATCCCGCAATGGCGGGATAGGCGCCGAGGTGCTTTTATCTTTACCCGCTACCCGAAAAACTCCTCATCTGTAAACAGGGAATCGCATATCCCGCGCTTGGAGGCCTTTACGAACCCCACTATATTTTTAAGCGCACTTGTCTCAGGCCTAAGTTTTTCTATCTCCGTAATCGCCTGCGAGATATTCAAGTTTGCCCGGTACAGCAGCCTGAACGCCTCCTTAATAAGCCGCACCTCTTCTGCTTTATAACCGGCGCGTCTTAAGCCCACCAGATTAACAGACCTTACTATAGACGGTCCCCTCAATAGCATATAGGGAGGGACGTCTTTATTGACCCCGCTGAACCCCCCTATCATGGCGAGCGTTCCTATCCTGCAAAATTGGTGTATGACCACGTTGCCGGATATGAAAGCGCCATCCCCGACCTTCACGTATCCCGCCAATAAGGCGCCGTTGGAGACAATAACCTTATTTTCTATCTCGCAATTATGGCCGACGTGCGAAACGGCCATAAAATAATTATCATCGCCTATTATGGTGTTCGACCCTTCCTTGGTGCCCCTGTGTATCGTGGCATACTCCCTTATGGTGTTTCTCTTACCTATAATAACGCCGCTCTTTCCGCCCTTGTATGCCAGGTCCTGCGGGATATGGCCGATCACGGCGCCCATGTGCACCTGGGTCCCCTCGCCGATTTCGGTCCCGCCGCATATATATGCATTAGGCCATACTTTGACACCGGCGCCTATCTTGACATCGGCCTCTATTATAACATTGGGTCCTATCTCGGCGTCTTTCCCGATAGAGGCGGCCTTGTCTATTATCGCTGAAGCATGTATCATGGCTTCTTTCCAACCTCGTCCAAAAGTTTATTTATGGCATCGGCTATAGGCTTTATGGCGTCATTGCGCCGCACCCTTATCCGTTTTAAGCCATCGCCGTTATCGGCTATTCTTCTTATCTCCTTTTCTATGCGCGTAAGCGGCCCTATAAATTTATGAGACAGGAATATACCCCAAAGGAGAAGGAATATTACTATGGGCGGTATACCTACAAGAAGTATCATGTTTATCTTATTTATTACAGGAAACAGGTTATAGGCTATAGACTCCGGGATACCCAGCTGTTCCGCCACAAGCGTGAAGATAAGATAATAGAGGCACCCCCCTACCAGTATTAAAGGTATTAGCATCGATACCATGATGAGAAAGAGAAACTTGAACTGCAACGGCTTATTCGTAAGAAGTTGTAGTCTCATCTTACCCCTTCCTTATATCCTAGTTTTATATCCGTGTAAAGGGATGCGGCGCTCGTCTTCGTCGTATCCGCGTCCGTCATAAAGGCTACGGCGCCCACATCCATCCTGGGCTTTTCGCCGAAAAGTTGTATATAATCCTGCGCGATATCCCTCTCCTCAAGATACCACATGCCTTCCTTGCCTGGGCCGCTCCGCAAGGCCATGAGCCTTATATTTTTGGAGTACGGGCTTATCCCAGTCGTCCCCGCGGGAAGAGTTTCGGTCCACACATACTCTATGACCTTGGAATTGGTTATAAATTTTGCTGGAAATATGACATACACCCTTGCAGCGAAGTCATCTTCATTTTTAGTCTCAAGGCTCTCGGGCAATTCCTTATTAGGGAATATCGTAACCATCCATCTCCACTTGACTATCGGTATATTGTTTTTGGCGTCCAGTTTTATCTTATAATATAACGCGGAAGCCGTTTTGTCGCTCTTGGCGTGAACATAGGAGACATCCTTGTCCTTCTCTATCATATATACCACCCTGCCCTTAAATACCTTTTCCTCCCATTCTTTCAGGGCGTTCTCTTCGCTGAACGTAAACCACTTGACGATTTCAATCCTGTATTTCTCCAGGACGGGCATCTCCTTTACGGCCTTACTGGCCGCATATCTGAAGACGAAGATGTGATATTTAAAAAGTATGCCTCCTACCGCGCCGATGGCGCCGATAAATATAAATATCAGCAACAGACTCTTTATCTTTTTGGGCAACAGGCCTCCCATTAAAGCTCTATCTTTTCGGCCATCTCGCCTATAACGGGCATCTTCCAGTAATCGCCGAGCAGGACACGTATCATGCCGGCCAACGACAATACGCCGAATACGAAGGATCCTAAAAAGAAGACCGCCCAGCCGAGAAACGGTATGACCCCTATTATGGAGATCGCTATCTCCCCTATGAAGAGGATCAGCCCCTGTTTGGCATGGAATAGCGCGAATTTATTCTCCTTCTTGAAAAATAGCGGGATGAGGCATAATATCCAGAGATACGAAACCAGGGCATATATCTTGCCTTCCTGAACGACTTGGTCAACGCCTTTTTCTTCTTGCATAAAATTCCTTTCGGTTTTTATATATTCTACGTTGCGCCATACAAAAAGTCAACTCCTAACCCCTCGATTTTAAAATTTGCCGGTGTCGCATATGTTAATCATACAAGGGACCCTTATAACCCATAAATTTTTCGGGTGGTGCGCGAGGGAGACTTTCCGCGCGTACAAGCGGAGTGCTTGCGGGATGGGGCAGTACAGACACGCATCAGTTTTGCACATCAATTGTGAACCCCGCACGAAGCGCGGAGCACGGAAAGGCTCCTCGCGCGACAGGACCCGAAAAATTTAACCAAGATTGTACCTTTGGGGAGATACCTATATAGCAAGAGGTGGCGCATCCGCGCAATAAAAAACCCCGCACCCTTTTACAGGGTGCGGGGTTAGAACAACTACTTACCGCTGCTACTTAGAAGCTCACCTTCACGCTTCCAACGATATCCGTTGCGATATCGCTGCGGTTATCATAATACACCGTGCCCGGGAAGAACCATCCTGCCAGAAGACCGAAACTCACGTCTTCCGTGTAATCCCAATTGGCATTCAGGTCAAGTTCCGTGCCTATGTAGCCGCCTGACTTATCAACGTTAACTAAATAATCTTCGTCAGTATAGAAGATATTACAGTTACCTTTCAAAGTCACGCTCTCGATAGGCTGCAGACTTCCGCTGAACACGAACTGATTCTGGTTCGTGAAGGACGCATCCGCACAGCTCTGGAGATAGTTACCCCTCGCTGGGTACCTGGACGTCGTGTAGAACTCGCCGACGAATTCGCGTATGGCCGAGTCGAACTTTCCTCTGTACATCGGATCCCAACCCGAATAATCGCCTGACGCTACGTCCGGGTTGCTCTCCGGCTTATTGCCGGAATAATAGATGTACTCAAAGCCGAGCTTTGGCTTCCACGCGTACTTCTCCATGAAGAATCTCCATTCGAGGCCCGCATCAAACGCCCATGCGGAGCGGTTTCTCGAATTTATCTGATTCCTGGTGCCGATATACTTTCCGAACTGATAGGCGCCTTCCAGGTTCACTGTTAGAACGTCTATCGGGTCCAGGCTTCCTCTCAAACCCAGCGTGTGTACGCTGTTATGGTACTTCGCGGTGCTCCATTGGTCGACCTGCCTGTCCTGTTTCGTGAACCAATATCCTTCGGCCTCTGCCTTATAGCTGTCGAACATGTATCCGACATCTATGCCCCACAGATCAACAGAGTCAGAATCCTGAACCGCGTTCCTGTGGATAACGGAATAGAGACCCGTTATCTTCCATGGATCGTAGTCTAGGACTGCCTTGATCGAGTCGAAGGCCGTGAGAGACGAATATTCCGGAGCCGTCAAAGCAGCTGTCGGATTATTGGTCTCGAGATTCGCTCCTACTATGAACCCTCTGCCGAACCAGAGATCCTGGCGGCCGATCGTGAGCGTTAAAGGCGAATAGATGAAATCCTTCAATGTCACGTAAGCCAGATCAAGGGCTACCTGAAACTCATCTGCATTGGCCGTATAACCGCCGTTACCGTTCATAGCGAGACTGTTCGTCGACATGATGCTTTTTGTCCTGACGTTCCAATCTCTCTGATTGACCAATCGTATGCAGGTCGCTACGTTATCCGTAAGATCCGCATCGATCTGCACTTCGGCGTTGGTCATGAACCATGTCTGATCTGACCTGGTTATGCCTGCCCTTGGCGCAGGTGTCTCGTTAGGGGCGCCCTGATAATCGTACGCATCTCTCAAGAAACCTCTCATGGTCAGGTCACCGCTTACTTTAACACTCTGCGTTTCAGCATAGGCATACCCTGTCAGGCATAGCACCATTGCTATCGCACAGATTATTCTCAAAAATCTCAATTTTTACCTCCTTTTAAATATTACCATAAAATACATTTATTGCTAAATCTTCGGCCCGTGATCGTTTAACCATATCCTTATCGTTGGCCGTCGACTTTATATATCATCCTGCTTTTATCTATATCGTCCATTCCCTGATAGCCTAGGGCTTGCTTGGTGCACCACCTCCTCTTTCGCCAAGATTTAAGCCATCTTTAGAACGGTATAGGCCTACGC
>CAZPYQ010000018.1:0-16771 GCA_964590585.1 uncultured Planctomycetia bacterium
GCTTTAATCTTGGAATTAGGGACACTTGGCCGATGGAAATTCCAAACGGTACAAAGCTACATGAGGTTGTAAAATATAAAAAAGGTAGATTTTGACCCTTGATTTTTCCCATTTTGCAGGTATCCTTATATGGTTAACTAAACATAAGGAGATACCATGATAACAATAAAGAGAGTTACGGCCCTACTACTTACATTAGCGTTAATATTGGGCGATGCCCCTTTATGGGCCTATCCCTTTACTGACAAGGGCACCAAGACCGACACTATACAGGTCCAGACCATGTTTGCACCTTTGAGGGACAAGGATATTGAAGTTACGGCTATCATGGAGGCCGAGATACTATTCGCGGCCCGGCTCGCATTGCAAAAGGGCCGAACCCTCGAATCCATTAACCGCGCCATGAACAGATGGAGGTGGTCCCTTAAGGATGCCGGCCAAATCAGGGCGATTGAATCGATAAAACTCCTGGGGGCCGAGAGGCAGGAAGGAGAGAATAAGGCCGTAATAACATTCAGCGTCAACGATAGAGAAGGGCAACCCCGCGTTTTTCAACTTACCTACCTGGATAACTCCGGATTTTCCGGCTTAAATAAATACGCCACACGCTACGCTGACATGGGCAACAGAACCGTGAGCGTTGATGATGCCGTGACGATAGAGGAGATAGAACCAGCCGCTACGACCCGCGCCCGCGCCTCCGCCGTACGGGAGTCCTCGACAGGCGTAATTTCGGACAGGACACGCGCAGTCGTGGGTGGCGCGCTTCTTCTGCAGGCCGCTATCGGCATGGCGACGCTGACGGGATGCGCCGGTACCAACCAAATTGAAGAGCCAACCGAAATCGTAAAGCCAGTAATAGAAGGCAAGGTCGCCGCCATATACGGCGAGAGGCGCATAGAATTTACGAAGGTTAACGAAGAGGGGGTATATGAACTTAAACTTATTAATTTGAGGTATGATTCATCCTATACATGGACCTTCGATGTGAATAGCGGCATGATCGCCGACAACTATTCAAAGGAATATTATCCTGATGTTGGCAACCCCCGGAATTACCAGGCTCAATTTATACAGGTAATCGAGTGGCTTATCTATCCTTACTCCACATATGAAGAAGGCGACCGTGACACATTGGTCGCTGTTGCCAGGCAGCTTGCCCGGGTCGGCATGAGCCCGGCCCCCGCCGCCAATTATTCGGTCATAGCCGCGAACGACTCGCGAATTCTGGAATTGACCGATACGCCGGATGGGTATGTCATCCGTATCAGGGAAACGCTGCCTTACGACGACTCCTATACATATACCTTCGATAAGGACTCGGGCGCGCTGACATTTGACAGAAGCGGCGGATGGTCGATCCATCCAGACGGCAGATATTTTGTGATTACGGGACAGGGGTATGCGACAGAAAAACCAAGGCCCGAGGGCATGACGTATGATGAAAAAGTCGCGGAAGTCATGGAGCTTCTCGCGCCTATCTCAAGCCCGTCATATGATGTCTTCGCGCGAGGGACGGAAATAACCCTCGCGGTAGCGGCCCATGACATAGCCGATATTGCGTCAGAAAAAAGCGCCGAATCCCGCGACTCATCGAGCGGAAGAAAAAGAGCGTGGACACAGGATATGGTGCTAGATGTAATCAAACAAGCGGATGCTGAAGGCCTTGGGCTCCGTCATGTTATGATACAATTGGACCACCAGCGTTCGACGCCGGCGGGAAGGGAATTATATACTGCATACTGGGCGGTCATGCATAAACGCGTAGAGGGTATCTCTAGCTGGACAGAGGCTCTCGCGAAGGCAGAAATTACTTTGGTCGACCGGGCGAAAAGCCAGGCAGGGGATAAGCAGGAACCGGCGGACGATGCCTATGTTAGTAAGCGGCGCAACAGGATAAGGAGGGAAGTGCTGGATAGCGCCAAATCGGCTTACGCGTGGAAGGAGTTTAGGAGAAAAACACTAAGGTCGTATTATGGCGGGGACCAGAAGGCCCTGATATTCGATGCAGCGAACTCTTTTTATACACACACACAGTTAGATACGCGTGAATTACCGGAATACATTCTCGGCCGCATAGTAGCATCAGCGGATCATCGCATGTTGTCAAGAATCATCAGGCCTATGAGGGGGAAGGGTGACAGCGGCAATGCGCATATTAGAAGGGTTTATTATACTGTTATTTTCGCAATGGAAGAAGCGTTACGTGACTGGAAAGGGCCGTTGGATGTTGAATCGTTAACACGGGCGGTGAATGAGAATGAGCGGATAAAATACTATAGGATTTTCATGACACCACAGGACACGCGGCGATTCCTTGCCCTAAAAGAACAGGGCGCCATCGTCCATAAGATACGCTTCTTGTATAGCGCAGCCGGGGGCGTGAGCCCTGGTGATCTTTTAGATATTGACCGCGCCTCCGCTGTACGGGAGTCATCGAGCGGCAATGTGCCGTCCGAGGCCGCCGACAGGCTGCGGAGGATGTTCACGGATTTGGAAGCGGCAAAACCCGCCCCCATGCTGATGGCCGTTACGTTTTTACGGCCGTTTGAGGAGGAATCCTCATGGCTGAGCCAGGCGGCGAGATTTAGAAATGCTGACGGCGGTGTCAATGCTATATTGATGAAGCGGCTGGACGGGGACGCCGCCCGGCGCGAAATAAAGGCTTCCCTGACAAACTTGAGGTTATGGGTTTCCAAATATGTCGCCAAAACATCCGGACCCGATGGTCAGATCAGTATCGAAGATTTTGGAGGGCGCATGGCGAGAGTAATAGAAGATATGGAGACGCTTTTAACTAACGGTCTTCCTGAAAGGAATACCCATTTCGCGGGACTGAAGGCCCCCCGTTCCGGCGAAGACGCGCCCAATCTGAGTGAATTGGCTGTCAGTTTAAGAGATGCCGGATTGACACGCGACCGTTGGGAGAGTCTCTGTATGAATTTTACATGGCTCTACTATCGGCCCGTTTATGATAAAACGTATATCGACACATGCTTTGGGCAATTCGGCCAATCGCTTACAGACGGCGATCCTTTTAAAGAAGAGGATAACCTGAATAACCTTAAATTGGCGCTGCTCGCCGTGTATTACAGGCCGGACGGGTTGTGGCATGAAGACGTTGAATCGGCAACCCCAATCAGTCAATTTGTCGCGGATCATCTCGCGGCCGGAGAGGCGAGATTCTCATCGAGCGGTGTAACAAAAGAAAATAAACCCAGGCTTATTTCCGGCAGCGAGCTCAAAACCCTTCTTCCCGATATAGCCAGTGTAAGGCCCAAGGAAGGTCAGGCAAAGGCGATAAGGCTGTATACAGACGGTTATAGCCATGAGCCTTATACCTCCTGGCTGGCCAGAGAAATGAACGGGAGAGAGGATAAGATTAAAGACGGGAACGCCGTATTTAAATTCATCGAGGACGATGGGCTGTATTTCTTCGTTGTCAAAAACGGCCTGGCAGAGGCGGCGCCGCTTCCCGTGGCAGATCTTAATCCTGCGCTTCAGTCAGGCGTCATGTCCGTATTCGCCAACAAGGATGTCAGGGAACGTAAACCGACGGTAACCGTCAATACGGAAGATAGTGCCATCATACAACTTACACCCGGCTGCGGATTTGAGCTTACCAGGGTAAAAGGCAAATTCCCTGAAACAGAGCCCACGACCTACGCCATTCGCTCCGTCTACGCGGATGGCGCCGTCTCAACGGCAGACTTTACTTATTATGCCAGTCAATTCGCTGAATTGACGGTGCCTAATTTTGTGGCGAAAGAGGTGAGGCAGACAGACCTCGGCATGCGGGAGCCGCAATCCTATATCAAGGGCGGAGGTTCCGTGACAAAGCGCGAATCCTCGAGCGGGAAGTATGCCGAAGGCGCTGACGTGGTTGGCACGGCGAAGGCGAACGCGGAAGAGTTTATGCGCAGCCTCTTCGGAAAACTCGCGGCAAGGAACCCTGCGGGAGAGAAGGAGAGGGTCTTATTGTGGCTCGATACCTCATGGATGCCGGAAATGACCAGGGGCCAGGTACAGGATCTCATCAATTCGATACGAGACATAGCCGGGAAAGAGGGGGTCGACAATCTGGTCGTCGAGTCCAGAAATAACGGGGAATATAAAGCCAGCGATATCGCGGTGATGGCCCGGGAAAGCAACGTACCTTTAGCCAATGTAGTCGTCCTGGCGGCCAAGGATATATGTATGCATGAAGATGAGCCGAAGCCGGAATTCGTCAGGTTGACGGAGGCGGGGGCGTTTCTTGCTGTCGTCGACCCCGAGAGGTTGAATGATATAAACGGTTTCTGCGATCCCAAGCTCGTAGAGATGCTCACCGTGGCCGTCAAAAACGCCTTTGGCGAAAGTATAGCCGAGAGCCCGGATATGGCCATAGACTTTTTGAGCGACCGCATCGTGAAGCTCCTGCCTTATCCCCATAAAGTAGATGTAGATATCCTTCTGGAGAAGGCCAGGATCCAGAAAGAATATATCGATTCTGCGGCGTAACATTCGGGAATTTATAAAAAAGGGACAGTCCCCTAGGCTAAAGAGGCGAAACGGCTTTTCGGGTACAGTCCCTTTTTTATTTGAGTTTTCGGCCTCTTTATGTTATTTTAAGGGGACATTAAGGTTATAATATGCCCGTAATAAAGCCATTCAGAGGTATTATATACAATAAGGAGAAGCCTGTCCGCATAAAGGACGTAGTGGCCCCTCCTTATGATGTAATATCATCAAATATGAGGGATGAGCTATACCGCGCAAGCCCTTATAGTATAATCAGGATAATCCTTGGCAAAGAGCTTCCCGGCGATACCGCCTCGCGCAATAAATATACCAGGGCGAGAGAGTTCCTTTCCAAATGGCTTAATAAAGGCATCCTGGTCTATGATAAAGCACCCGCCTTATATGTCTATATCCAGGACTATAAGGAGGATGGCAGGGGAAAAAAGCGCGTAGGATTCATCTCGCTCATGCACCTGGAAGCATTCTCAAAACACGGCGTGCGGCCGCATGAGAACACATTCAGTAAACCCAAGGCCGACAGGTTCCGCCTGATAGCCAGGACGCACTCAAACTTAAGCCCGATCTTCTCCCTCTATAATGACGGTAAAGGCACCGTCAGGAGGCTTTTGACCGCTCAGTGCAGGAGGGTACGGCCCTTCATAGATATATACTCGGAAGGCATGAGGCACAGGATATACCAGGTTACGGACGCCGACGCCATAAGGCGTGTCGAGGCCGTTATGCGCAAGAAACCGGTATTCATAGCGGACGGCCACCACCGCTATGAGGTCGCGCTTAAGTTCCAGAGAGAGATGAGGCGCCTCCATCATGGCGCGGCCGGCATATACGATTATGTGATGATGTATTTTTGCGACATGAACCCCAGAGGTATGACCATACTGGCCACCCACCGTATCATCAAAGATATAGGTTCTCTTAAACCCGCCGATATCACGAAAAGGCTTAAGGGATATTTTACGATAAAAAAATGCAAAGGCGCGAAGGACCTTTTGAGGCGTTTAAAGGGTTCCAAGGGGCTCTCACACCATTTCGGCTTGTACTTTTCAAAAGAGGCATATCTGATAAGGATGAAGAAAAATGTAAAAGGGCTGGACGTCTCCATACTGCACGACCTCATATTGAAGAGGATACTCAATATAAGCGATGCCGAAGGTAACGTCGTCTACACGAGAGACCCTAAAGAAGCGATCCGCGCGGTCGCAAGCGGAAGATTCAAGATAGCATTCCTTCTCAATCCCACCAAGGTATCCGAAGTAGAATCTATAGCCAGCGCGAGGGGACGCATGCCGCACAAGTCAACTTATTTCTACCCGAAGCTCCTCTCTGGACTCGTGATAAATAAGTTATGTTAGCCATGTTTCGTACTGCGTACAGCGTACTGCGTACTGCGTAAAACAAAAGCCGTACGCCGTACTCTGTACGCCGTACGCGACATCAGTTTCAAGGTGAGTTATGTGCGGGATCTGCGGTTACATCCATTTTGACAGGACCAAGGCGGCCGACGAGTCTGTATTGAAGGCCATGACGGATACCATGGTACACCGGGGCCCTGATGATTCCGGCCTGTTCGTCGGGGCAAACGCGGCCCTGGGCCACAGGCGCCTGGCCATAATAGACCTGAAGACCGGCCATCAACCCCTGTTCAATGAAGACAAATCCATAGCCATCGTCTGTAACGGCGAGGTCTATAACTTTAAAGAGATAAGAAAGGAACTGGAAAAGCGGGGCCACAGGTTTGCCACCAGTTCCGATACGGAGGTAATAGTCCACGCGTATGAGGAGTATGGCGAGGATTGCGTAAAAAAATTTAACGGCATGTTCGCGTTCTGCGTCTGGGACAAAAAGAGGGGGAGGCTTTTCCTGGCGAGGGACAGATTCGGCAAGAAGCCCTTATATTACGGCGTATTCAATAACCAGTTCATATTCGGCTCCGAGATCAAGGCGTTATTGAAACATCCCGACACGAAGAGGGAGATAGATATGGCTTCCGTGACGAGGTACCTCTCTTACGATTACATACCCGCCCCGCGCTCCATCTTTAAGGATATATACAAGCTTGAAGCCGGATGCCGTCTCACGGTCGAAGGGGCCAGGGTGAAGTACGACCCCTACTGGGAGATAGATCCTGGCCCTGAGTGTCTCTTCGATCCGGCTGAGGCCCGCGAGAGGATATTCAGCCTCTTCAAGAGATCTGTCGAAAGGCGGCTCATAAGCGATGTGCCTCTCGGGGTGTTCTTAAGCGGCGGCATAGATTCATCGTGTGTTGTGGCCGCCATGGCCGAACTCATGAACCCTAAAGATATAAAGACCTTCTCCGTAGCATTCAAGGACGCCTCTTATGACGAGTCGCATGCCGCCCGGACCGTGGCGGGGCGCTTTGGCACCGACCACAAGGAGAAGATACTGGAGCCCGATACTATGCTGGACGTCCTGCCAAAGGTTATAGATGAGATGGACGAGCCATTCGCCGATTCGTCGATAATACCCACATATCTCGTCTCTAATTTTACGCGCCAGTACGTGACTGTCGCGCTGGGCGGAGACGGAGGGGACGAACTCTTCCTGGGGTACCCATCTTTTTACGCCCACAAGATAAGGGCCTCTCTGAACGCGCTCCCGGCGTGGCTTAAGGCCGCGGCGCTTTTGCCGCTTAAGGTATTTTCCAAAGCGAGCAGGGCCTCCTACGGCGCCACGACTTTAAGTTCGAAGGCAAAAAGGTTTGTGCGCGGCTTCGACTTTCCGGAAAGTATATCTCATCAGATATGGGCGGGCTCTTTCACCCCGAAGGGCCAGAGCGAAATATTCCTGAAAGGCAACGGCCTCGATTATGATCCGTATACCATATACGGCCCGACAAAATATTATTTTGAAAAGGCCCTGGACAGAGACCCCATGGCCAGGGCGATGTATATCTATATAAAGACCTACCTGACCGACGATATCCTGGCCAAGGTAGACAGGGCCTCCATGGCTAACTCGCTTGAGGTGAGGGCGCCGTTTTTAGATACCGATTTCGCCGAATTCGCCGCGAAGATACCCGCTGTATACAAACTCAAGGGGCTTAATCCGAAGTGGATACTGAAAGAGGCCTTCAGGGACAAGCTTCCTGGCGGGATACTGGCCAGGCAGAAACACGGTTTCGCGGTTCCTGTCGGAAGGTGGATGAGGCGGGAGTTAAAAGGGGTGTTGACGGACGCCGTAAGAAAAGATAAGATAGCAAAAGAGGGCATCTTTGACCCGGAGGCGGTGGAAGAGATGACAGGCGCTTACCTCTCCGGCAAGACATGCAATGAACGCGAGATATGGTCGATATTTATGTTTGAGTTGTGGTATAATAGATGGATAAAATAGAAAGGAGTAAACCCTAAATCCGAAATCCTAAACTCTAAACAAATCCAAAACCCAAAACAATAAATTCAAAACCGGCGGGTTTTGAGCATTTATATTTTGAGTTTAGAGTTTGTTTAGGATTTAGTGCTTAGGGTTTAGAGTTTAACGCACCAGAGATGAATTTTACAGATCTACACAAGGCGATTTTCGAGGGAGATGCCGCGAAGGTCGCCGAACTCACCATGAAGGCGATGGCCGAGAAGCTCCCCGTAAGAAAGATATTGGACGACGGGCTGATAGTGCCCATGTCCGTTATCGGCGAGAAATTCAAGGCAAACGAGGTCTTTATCCCCGAGGTCATAATCTCCGCCAAGGCCATGCAGGCGGGCATCGGGGTGCTCGAGCCGTATTTCCTTTCGAGCGGCATAAAGCCCCTCGGCAGGGTCGTAATAGGGACCGTGAAAGGGGATCTCCACGATATAGGCAAGAACATAGTAAGCATGATGTTCAAGGGCGCGGGTTTTGAGATAGAAGATTTCGGTATAGACGTTAGCCCGGATAAGTTCGTCGCCAGGATAGAAAAAGGCGATGTGGATATATTGGCCATGTCCAGCCTCATTACGACGTCCATGGGATCCATGAAGACGACGATCGACGCCCTGCGCGATAAAGGTTTGCGGGACAAGGTTAAGGTCATGGTGGGCGGCGCCCCCGTCACGGCGGGTTTCGCCGCTAATATAGGCGCGGACACCTACGCGAAAGACGCCGCAACCGCGGTGGACAAGGCAAGGGAACTTCTTAAAATAAAGAGATAAAAGATGGCGCTCTTCCCCAGGAAGCGAAAATATACGGTGGTCAAGGTCTCGCGCAAGCGCGATATCCCGGACGGCCTTTGGACCAAGTGCGAGGAGTGCGGCGAGCTCATATACAATAAGAAGCTGGAAGAGAACCTTAAAGTTTGCCCGAAGTGCAACTTCCACTTCACGTTGGCCGCGCCGGAGAGGATCAGGATTATCCTGGACGAGAACACCTTTGTGGAATCCGATTCCCTTATGGAGCCGGGAGATCCGCTCCTTTTCGAAGGGCCCAAGACATACAAGGAGAAGATAGCGAAGGACCAGGCGGCCACGGGCCTCAAAGAGGCGGTGCTGACGGGCGAAGGGGAATTATCGGGCAGGAAGGTCGTCCTGTGCGTTACGGATTCGCGGTTCATAATGGGCTCCATGGGGTCCGTCGTGGGCGAAAGGTTGACCAGGGCTATAGAGTATTCCACAAAGACGCGGCTACCTCTCATCATAATATCAGGTTCAGGCGGGGGGGCGCGCATGTACGAAGGGCTCTTCAGCCTGATGCAGATGGCGAAGACATCGGCGGCGTTAAAACGCCATAATGACGCGGGTTGCGTCTTCATATCCGTGCTCACGAATCCGACCATGGCAGGCGTTATGGCAAGCTTCGCGTCGCTCGGGGATATCATAATAGCGGAACCGAAAGCGCTCATAGGTTTTACCGGCCCAAGGGTCATAGAACAGACCATAAGGCAGAAGCTTCCCCAGGGATTTCAAAGTTCGGAATTTCTTTTAGAGCATGGTTTTCTTGACATGGTGGTCCATAGAAAGAATCTCAAGGAAACCCTCTCAAAGCTTCTCGACTATTTTTAATTAGTTGCAATTTTATGGTGCCTGGAATATCATATTTTCAATATCCGCTTATAATATAAGGGATATATTATATGGCGCAGGTGAGCCTGAATAATGTATCAAAAGTCTTCCCGGGAAACGTTTGGGCGATACGCGATATAAACCTGGCCGTGGACAATAAAGAATTCGTTGTGCTGGTCGGGCCTTCTGGTTGCGGCAAATCCACGACTTTAAGGATAATAGCGGGCCTGGAGGAGGCGACGGAGGGCGATGTATATATAGGCGATAGATTGGTCAACGATGTCCCCCCGAAGGACAGGAACATCGCCATGGTCTTCCAGAATTACGCCTTCTATCCCCACATGAGCGTGTACGAGAATATGGCGTTCGGCCTTAAACTTAGGAAATATCCCAAGAGCGAGATAGATTCCAGGGTCAGGGAGGCCGCGTCTATCCTGGGGATAGAGAAACTGCTCCACAGAAGGCCGCGAGAGCTTTCGGGCGGCCAGAGGCAGAGGGTCGCGGTCGGAAGGGCGATAGTCCGCAAACCCCTCGTCTTCCTCTTCGACGAACCCTTGAGCAACCTTGACGCCAAGATGCGTGTCCAGATGAGGACCGAGATACGCAAGCTCTACATCAGGCTCCAGACGACGATGATATATGTCACCCACGACCAGACGGAGGCCATGACCATGGGCGACCGCATAGTGGTGATGAGGGACGGCCTCATCCAGCAGATAGCCGAACCCATGCACCTCTACGATAATCCCGTCAACAGGTTCGTAGCCGGCTTCATAGGTTCGCCACCCATGAATTTCGTGAAGGCCGTGATATTCAAAAAGGAAGGGAAATTTTACCTTAATGAGGGCGGGTTCCAGGTCAAGATAATAGACGCCATGATGCCCAAACTCGAGGCCTATCTCGATAAAGAGGTGATATTCGGGATAAGGCCGGAGTATATATACGACAAACTCTTCTTCTCCTCCGCCGCCTCCGAAAATACCATAACGGCCACTTGCGAAGTGGCGGAGCCGATGGGCTCGGAGGTGTACCTGCACCTGAATACCGGCAGGAATACCATGGTAGCAAAGGTAGGAGGGCGCGACAGGCCGCAGGTGAACCAGGACATGGAACTGGTTTTCGACATGAACAAAGTGCATTTTTTTGATAAGGACACAGACAATACTATCATATGACCTTTCAAGATGAAGCCCTCCACTGACAAGGTTCTCCTTCACAGCGCGGCGGCAGGAGCGTTCGTAGTATCCACGATAATACTCGCCCTCTTCTCAAAAAGGGTCGTCATAAATCCTTCGCTTTATATCAATATCATAAACATAGCCGTGGTTTTATATAATGCGGCTATCCTCATCTCGTTTCTCACCTTCGATCTGCCGGGAGGCGCGGTATCTCTGGTATTGGCGACATCGGTCGTATCTTTTTTGGACCTGAAACTGGGTTATTCGACACCTTTCCTTTACATAGGTTCGTTTATCGCGACAGGCGGGATAGGCTACGCTTTCCTTAAAAAACTGAAAGATGAAGAGAGGCGTCATAATTTAAGGATTGAGAAGCTGGAGGAAGGGATAAATCTCCTGAATAACGGCATAGAGATCCGACAGGCGGATATAAAATCCTTAAGGGGCAAGATAGAAAGGTATTCGGCGTTAAAAGAGGTCGCGGAGGCGCTGGGCACCACGATAGCCTTGGACGAGATCGCCGCCCTTGTGGTAGACAGCGCGATTAAGGTGGTGGGTAAGGCGGACAGGGCGCTTCTTTTTTTAACGGATGCCGGAGAGGACGGACTCGCCCTGCACACTTCGCGTTCCGGGGCGAATGCCCTGAAGGCATACGACAAGAAGGGCGACGCATTCGACAAATGGGTGTTTAGACAGAAGAAGCCGCTTTTGATAGAAGATACTGATAGAGACTTCAGGTTCTCCCAGGCGGATATAAGCGAGGCGAAAAAATACTTCCGTTCGCTCATAAGCGTCCCGCTCATAATAGAAGGCGACGCGACAGGCGTCCTGCGTCTCGATTGCCTGAAGGAATCTTCGTATAACCAGGATGATTTGAGGCTTTTGGACGTAATAGCCGACCTGGCATCGGTGGCCCTCGAGAACAACCGTCTCTACAAGAAGACCGAAGAATTAGCCATAAAAGACGGCCTCACCGACCTCGTGGTGCACAGGTACTTCAAGGAACGCCTTTTCGAAGAGACGAAGAGGGCCATGAGGTCGAAGGCGCAGTTTTCTCTTCTCATGCTGGACATAGATTATTTCAAAAAGTATAATGACAGGTACGGGCACATAGTGGGGGACATAGTCTTAAGATACTTAGCCGGTATCCTCAAGGACTCCACGAGGGAAGGGGATATCGTGGCCAGGTACGGCGGCGAGGAGTTCGCCCTCCTCCTGCTCGGGAAGGATAAGAGGTCCGCCATAAACGAAGCCGAGGCGATACGCAGGAGGATAGAATCCGAGCCGCTTGTCTTGAGAAGGGAGAAGGCCAATCTCACCGTCTCTATAGGCGTGGCGAATTTTCCGTCAGATGCCTTCATTGCGGAGGACCTTCTGAAGAAGGCGGATGACAGGCTCTATAAAGCTAAAAAGGAAGGCAGGAACCGCGTTTCCGGTTGATATATGCCCATCTTTACTCTGATAACGTGGATCTTCATGGGCGCTTTATATGCCGCGGCGGTCCTCGTCTGCATGCGATACGCAAAAACCGAAGCAGGCACATGCGCTCTACGCGTATCCAGGCTTGAAGAAGACTCCGCGGGCATCAAGGCCGAATACGAGAAGCTGAACCTCATTACGAAGGAGATCAAGGAGAGGGAGCTGGCCCTGGTGGGCCTTTATGAGTTTACGAAGAAGATGTCCCACTCCTTAAGTTTCGACGGTGTCGCGGGGGCGCTTAAGACTTTTCTTAAAGAGGGGTTGAAAGAGGACTTCACATTTAGAAAGGGGACACTCATCGTCCTCAAAGGATCCGGGAAGACTTACAACATGGAAAGGGCCTACGATTTTTACGGACAGGACGACCTCGTCTCCGGGGATCCCGGCCCCGGCGCGGGCCAAACGAGCAAGGCCATATTGCCTTATAACTTTCAGGAACTGCTTAAACTCTGCCTGGCGAACAAAAAGGGCATACTGATATCGGCAGAAGAGAACCCGGGCATATTCAAGATGCTCAAGATCCCCAAAGAGGCCAGGAGCTTCGTGGCGATGCCGCTCATGAGCGAGAATAGGATCGGGGCGATCCTCACCATGGAGGACATGCCGCAGGGAAATTTCGATAAATTCGTCATCATATCCATACAGTTCGCCCTTGAGATGAAGAAGGTAGTGCTTTATGAGACGGTGAAATCGCTTGCCATAACTGACGGCCTCACGGGCCTCTATGGCAGGAGGTACTTTTTGGAAAGGCTGGAGGAAGAGATGGAGAGGTCGAGGGCCCATGGATTAAAATTCTCCTTTCTCATGGCCGACATAGACCATTTCAAACTATGCAACGACAATTACGGCCACCTGGTAGGAGACGTGGTGTTGAAGGATATAGCGCGTCTTATAAAAGAATCGGTGAGAGAAATAGACCTCGTAGCCAGGTACGGAGGCGAAGAGTTCAGTATCATATTGCCGGATACGAAAAAAGACGGGGGCCTAAGGGTCGCGGAGAGGATAAGGCAGAAGATAGAGGGCAATCTCTTCAGGGCCTACGACGAGACGTTGAAGGTCAGGATAAGTATAGGCGTATCCGCCTATCCGGACGACGGACCGTCGCCGGGAAGCCTGATAGACAACGCCGACAAGGCAATGTACAAGGCGAAGGCGGACGGAAGAAACCTGGTGAGGGCGTATGAGAGAGACGTGTAAATGGGGGGTAAGTCCATAGTCCATGGTCCATGGACCGTAGCTTATAGAAGGAGAGATACTTGAAGCTCAAAATGACGAATCAAAATATTTTTAAGGCCCTGCCTTTTTTATTTCTGTACTCTGTACTCTGTACTCTGTACTCCGTACCTTCTTTCGCGCAGGAGATTAACGAGCCCATCACCGTGAACGGCGACAGGGTGGAGTATCTTCAGGAGAAGAAGATGGTCACCGCCTCCAAGAATATCGTAATAACATATAAAGACGTGACGATGACATGCGATGAGATAACGGTAAATCTCGATACGAAGGACGCGGTGGCCGAAGGCAACGTCAAGATAACGCAGAAAGACGCCTATTTCACGGGTGAGAAGATCTATTACAATTTCGAAGCGAAAACCGGCCGTGTCGTAAACGGCTATGTCAATTCCGAGCCCTTCTACGGCAAGGCCCAGGAGATGGAGAAGTTAAGCGAAAAAGAGGTCCGGCTCGAGCGGGGGTATGTCACGACATGCGAACTTGAGAAGCCGCACTACAGGATCCAGGCGAGGCAAGTCAGGATATACATGGACGATAAGGTCATAGCAAAACACGTCCTCTTCTTCCTGGGCAAGGTCCCTATAATGTATTTCCCTTATTATATTCAGCCGCTCAAGGAGCGTTCCGCCCATGCCACGCTTTTTGTGGGACAGGATAAAGACTGGGGGTATTACGGTTTGAGCTCTTACAAGTATTATTTCAGCGAAATTTGCAAGGGCCGGTTCCTCCTGGATTACCGGACGAAAAAGGGTCTGGCGTACGGGATAGATAATTTTTATTCCACAAAGACGCTCGGCAAAGGTAGTGCGAGGGCCTACGGGATAAACGAGAACGACTCTACGACCGGCGATCCCGTTAAGGGCGCTACCTCCCGGTTCAAGGGACGGCTGCAGCTGCGCCACAGATGGGAGATGACCGACGATACGCTTATGCTCGCGGAGATAAATACGCAGCGCGACAGGGATTTCATAAAGGACTATTTCTATAAGGAGTACGAGGAGGAGGGCGAGCCGGATAACTACATCTCCATCATAACCACGAAAGAGGACTACGTGACCTCTTTCCTTATAAGGAAGAGGATGGACAATTATTACACCGTCGTGGAACGGCTGCCGGAATTCAAGATAGATATAAATAATTTCAGGGTAGGCGAATCGCCCTTTTATTACACGGCCGAGGCGAGCGTCGTCTACCTGAACCAGACGTTTCAGAAGGCGGATCCTATGCCGAAGGATATAAGGGTCGTCCGCGTCGACACGTATAACCAGGTCTCTTACGCGATGAGGATACTGGGGGCTCTGAATACCACTCCGTACGCGGGGACGAGGCAGACCTACTATTCCAGGAACAAATGTGGCGATACGAACCTCATAAGGGGCCTGTTCAAGGCCGGCGTGGACAACTCGATAAAATTTTACAAGATATACGAGACGGAGACGAATTTTCTGGGCCTGGACATACACAATATCCGCCATATAATAACGCCATCCCTTAATTATTACTACACGCACTCCCCCACCATATCGCCGTCAAACCTGAACCAATTCGACTGGATAGACGGCATCGACAAGGAAAACGGCGTGGTGCTCGCCCTGGAGAACAGGCTCCAGACGAAGAGGCCCCAGGGCGAAAACGGCGAATTGAAATCAGTGGACCTGGCGACCCTTATAGTGAGCACCGATTATATCTTCAGGATGAAGAGGAGGAGCCTGACATTAAGAGAGGATAAATTCAAGTCCGTAGACTTCCAATTGGAGACGAAGCTTTATCCGTGGCTTTATACGCTGTCAAATATGAAGATCAATACGAAGAGTTGCGTCGTGGAGTCAGCGAGCACGGATCTCACGGCGTCTATGGGGGACAAGTGGTCCCTCGGTATGGGCCACAGGTATGAAAGCGTCGAAAGCGGCAAGAGCAACCAGGTGACTTATGAAGGCACGTACAAGATAAACGAAAAGTGGAAGGTCCGCGCGTACGGCAGGTTTGAGGTAAACAAAAAGTCGCTTTTGGAACAGGAGTATACCGTGTACAGGGACCTTCATTGCTGGCTCGCGGAGTTCACCTATGACGTGAAGTCTTACGATGAGAACGACCATACATTCTGGGTCATATTCCGGCTGAAGGCGTTTCCCGACATGCCTCTCGGATTGAGGAGGACTTACTCGAGGGCCAGCCCCGGGGCGACACCCCGTTAGAGGGGGGGATGAAGGAATTTTCTGATGGCAGATTCAGGATTAGAGTGATATAATTAACCTTTCGTAATATAAAGGGCATATATGGATATAAGCGTTATAGGTTCAGGACATGTGGGGCTGGTGACAGGGGCGTGTTTCGCTGATCTCGGGAACAACGTCATATGTGTCGATAATGACGAGAGGAAGATAAAAGCGTTAAAAAAAGGCGTCATGCCCATATATGAACCCGGCCTGGAAGAGATGGTGCGCCGGAACCTCAAGGAAGGAAGGCTCTCATTTACCGCGGATATCAAGGCCGCGACCAGGAAATCCAAGGCCATATTCATAGCGGTGGGTACGCCGCCGAAAGAGACAGGGGAAGCGGACTTAAGCGCCATAGAGGATGTCACGAAGAAGATCGCCCAGGCGATGCGTTCCTATCATCTGATAGTGGAAAAGAGCACGGTCCCGATAGCCACCGGGAAATGGATAGAATATACCGTCGAGGCGTTCAAGGATAAAAGGGCGCAGTTTGACGTTGCCTGCAATCCGGAGTTTTTGCGCGAAGGGCAGGCGGTAAAAGATTTCATGCATCCGGACAGGATAGTGCTCGGCGTCGGGTCCAAGAAGGCAGAGGACATATTAAAGGAGCTTTACCGCTCTATAAAGGCGCCGATAGTGGTCACGGACGTAAACAGCGCCGAGCTCATAAAACACGCGTCGAATTCTTTCCTTGCGACGAAGATATCGTTTATAAACGCGGTCAGCAATATATGCGAGCGGGCGGATGCCGATATCCTTAAGGTAGCCGAGGGGATGGGGATGGATAAACGGATCGGCAGGTCGTTCCTGGACGCGGGGTTGGGTTTCGGGGGATTCTGTTTTCCGAAGGATATAGCGGCCTTTATAAAGATATCCGGCAAGTTAGGATACGACTTCGGGCTTTTGAAAGAGGTCGTGCGGATAAACGGCCTGCAGAAGAAGGCCATGGTAAAGAAGGCGGAGAGGCTCTTGTCAGGTCTTAAGAAGAAGACGGTCGGCGTTCTGGGGCTTTCTTTCAAGCCCGACACGGACGACATACGTTTCTCCCCGCCGCTGGACGTCATAAGAATACTCCTGGAAGAGGGGGCCGCCGTTAGGGCGTATGATCCGCAGGCGATGCCGAAGGCGAAGAGTGTCTTAAAGGAGATAATAT
>CAZPYQ010000019.1:0-16386 GCA_964590585.1 uncultured Planctomycetia bacterium
ATCTTTTAGGGTTATACTTAATATGCTTAAAAATCCAATACAGAAAGGATGATGAGGGATTGTCCAAAATAACTATAGGCGAGAATGAGCCGCTGGAGAAAGCGCTGAGGCGTTTCAAGAAGAAGATAGAGCGGGAAGGTATCTTGAGGACGCTGAAAGAGATAAAGCACTACGAAAAACCGAGCGAAAAGAAGCGCCGGAAGAGAAGAACCAAAAGACCAGCGTGGAAGTGGTGAGCCCTAAGAAGACACTCCTCCTTTTTTTATTAGCCGCGTCTATCCTCCTCCCAAGCAGTCCGTCCCGCGCAGCACCCGAACGCGTCTTCAAAAAAATCCTGGATAACGGCCTTACGGTATTGGTCTCCGAAAGGAGGCCGTGCGGCCTCATTTCTATCCATCTGAACCTGAAATGCGGCAGCTCCATGGAGGGCGAATACCTTGGCACGGGCATATCCCATCTCGTTGAGCATATGGTATATAAGGGCACTATGACGAGGGCGGCCGGACAGGTAGAAAAAGAGGCGAAGGCCTGCGGCGCGTCCATAAGCGGCGCGACCTCATATGACAAGTCCTCCTTTTCCGCCACCGTAAGACCGGAATTTTTTCCCAGGATACTGGAACTCTTAAAGGATATGATGGAGAACGCCTCATTTGATGCGGAGGAGTTGAAGAAGGAGAAAGAGGTGATCTTAAAGGAGATGAATCTTCAGAGGGACGACCCCGAGAGGTCGCTTTTTAAACTTCTCTGGGAGAACGCCTACACGGAGCATCCTTACAAATATCCGACGATAGGTTACGAGGGGCCCTTTAACAGGCTTAAGAGAGGAGACCTATTGAAATACTACAACAGGATGTATGTCCCCAATAAGATGGTCCTTGCGATAACGGGCGATATAGATAAAGATATAGCCATGGAAGCCGCCGAAGAGGTTTTTGGGGACCTCACGAGGACGAATTACGGCGATACGCGGGTCCGGCAGGAGCCGCTACAACTCGCCAGAAGAGAACTGGACAAACCGTTTGCCTCAAACCTGGCCTATGTGGCCATGGGTTATCATTCTACATCGCTCCTGGACGAGGACCTCTTCAGCATGGACGTGCTTGCCATGATCCTGGGGCAGGGCGATAATTCGCGGCTCAACGAAAAGCTTTTTAAGAAAGAAGGGTTGGTCCACGCTATCTCCGCGTATAATTATACCCCAAAAGACAAGGGCCTTTTTTTCATAACGGCCATTTCAGACCCGGAAGACGCGGACAGGATAGAAGGTTCCGTGAAAGAGGCGATAGACGGATTAAAGAAAAAGCCGGTCCTGGAGGAAGAGCTGGAACGCGCCAGGAATACCGTCCTGGCGTCATACCTGTCTTCGCGCCAGACATCGGAGGGCCTGGCCGAGGACATCGCAGATAACGAACTCATGACCGGCTCATACGCTTTCTCGGATAGATATATAGAAGGCGTGAAAGATGTTACAGGGGAAGATATAATGGCCGCCGCGGATAAGTTCCTGAAAGACGACAATCTTACCATAGTCAGGCTGCATCCGAAAGGCGCTATTAAAAAGGCCAATGAGACCGACGATAAAGTATACTCAAAACCCGCCATAATAAAAGAGACCCTGCCCAACGGCATCAGGGTGATAGTGAGCGAGAGCGATAAAATACCGATGGTCGCTTTGACGATAGGGTGCCTCGGCGGCCTGAGGTCGGAAGACGCGAAGACGAACGGCATATCGAACCTTGTCTCGCGCCTCCTTCTTAAAGGGACCTCTAAGAGATCGGAAGGCGATATAGCGGGGTCCGTAGAGAGGCTTGGCGGACATTTAAGCCCTTTCAGCGGGTTCAATAGTTTTGGCTTAGGCCTTACATGTTTTAAGCAGGACCTCGATCGCTCTCTTGACCTCTTAAGCGAGGTGATGACCGATTCCGTCTTTCCCGAAGCCCAGATAGAGAAAGAAAAGACACTCGCTGTCGCCGCAATAAAGGGCGAAGATGACGACATATTTTTAAAGGGCGAACTCGCCTTCAGGAAGGCGCTCTTTAAGGACCAGCCCTACGGCATGAGGGCGGCCGGTGAACAGGATACCATAAACGCCCTCTCCAGGGGCGACATCATCGACTATTATAAAAGGTGGGTGGTGGCCGATAATCTTGTTATATCCGTATCAGGAGACGTGGACGGGCGGGATGCCGTGGAAAGGATACGGGCCAGATTTTCCGGCATTAAAGGCGGCCAGCCGCCCAGGACAGGATTGGCGGAAAGCCGCTTTGGACACCCCGGCGAAGAGGTGGCGTTCGATATGGATAAAGAAGAGAGCCTTATTATCAAGGGATACGGGACAGTCCCCGTGTCAAGCCCCGACAGGTATCCGTTAGTGGTGCTCGCGTCCATGCTCTCGGGCGGTAACGGAAGGCTCTTCTCCGGTATTAGAGATAAGCTTGGCCTGGCGTATGCGGTGGGCTGCTACGGCGCTTTCCTGGCGGATTCGGGTTATTTCATCCTCTACGCCGCGACGACGAGAGACAGGCTCCCGATGGCCAGGAAGGAGCTCTCAGACCAGATGACAGCATTAAGGTCAAAAGGTATCGCCGCCGATGAGCTGGAATCGGCGAAAAGAGAGCTCATAACGACGAACTTGAGCCGTCTTGAGACGAATGAATTTGTTTCCCTTCAGTGTCTCCTGGACGAACTCTACGGGCTCGGGGCTGATAATATATACCGTTATGGCGAGAGGATAGAACGCGTTACCAGGGATGATATCGCAAGAGTCGTGAAGAAGTATTTCGGCCCAAAGGAAGGCGTAGAAGTCCTAATAAATAAAAACAAATAGGCCAAAAATGTTCAGCCTGTCGACCTCATGGAATTCCCGTCTTCACTCGAGCGGCGCTAAAATAATAGAAGATATAAAACGCGTTGGCTTCGAAAGTGTGGAGCTTGATTTTGCCCTTTCCGTAAACATGGTAGAAGAGATACTGGCCCTGAAAGAGAAAGGCGAGATATGCGTATCGAGCCTGCACAACATGTGCCCCCTGCCTCCCGAAGTGGAGCTCGATGAGGCCTCGCCGGATTATTACAATTTCATCTCGCGTGACGAAGCGGAGAGGAAATTGGCCGTAGACGCGGTTAAGAATACCCTTCTGTACGCTAAGGCCCTGGGCGCCGGGGCGGTCGTCCTGCACACAGGAAGGATCCCGATAAAAGATAAAACAAAGGAGCTTGCCGCCGTTTTCAATGATAAGGCGAAATATGAAGCCGTAAAACGCGAGATGATGAAGGAGAGGGAGGAGAATAAAGACGGCTATGTGGATAATGCCATACGAAGCCTTAAGGAGATCATTCCCGTAGCCAGAGAGTGCGGCGTCAAGATAGGCATCGAAACAAGATACAGTTACCGCGACGTCCCGCTTCTGGACGAATTCGAGGTTATCTTCAAGTCCGTGAAAGACGTCTGGTACTGGCACGACGTGGGCCACGCCGAGGCGTTCGAGAGGCTGGGCCTTATCGGGCGGCACGAGGACTATCTGGAGAGATTATCCGACCGCTTGATAGGCGTTCATCTGCATGATATAATGTGTTTGAACCGCGACCACCTGGCGCCTCTTCGCGGCACATTTGATTTTAAAAGGATCGTGCCTTTCATTAAGAAGGATACGATAAAGGTCATAGAGGCGCACCAGCCGGCGACGGCGAATGAATTGAAAAGGGCCCTGGATTATCTGGGGAATTTTTTCGGTCGGTGAAGATATGATGAGAAGGCCTGTTGTTGCGGGACAGTTCTATCCGGCATCGGGTAAGATGCTGGAAAAAGAAGTAAGAGCGCTCATTCCGGACGTCAGCGCGAGGGAAGACGCCATAGGCGTCGTTTCTCCTCATGCCGGTTACATGTATTCCGGCCCGGTCGCCGGAAAGGTCCTGGGCAGCATAAAGACGAAGCCTGTCTATGTCATCATCGGACCGAATCACACAGGTATGGGCGCCAGGTTCAGCCTCGCCGCATCAGACGCCTGGCAGACACCGCTTGGATGCGTCGCTATTGAGGGCGCCCTGGCAAAGGCGATACTTTCGCGTTCCAACTATATGCGGGAAGATTCAAAGGCCCACTCCGGAGAGCATTCCATAGAAGTCCAGCTTCCTTTTCTTCAGATATTGGGCAAGGATTTTAAGATCATACCGATCGTGATATCCTGCGCCGACGTTAAAACGTACAGGGCGATAGGCCTCGAGATAGCCGCCTCGGTTAAGGATCTGGCATTGGAGGGCAAGGTTGCGATAATAGCCTCGAGCGACATGACCCATTATGAGCCTAGAGCCGAGGCCAAGAGGAAGGATGATCTCGCGATCGAGGCGATATTGAGACTTGACGAGGAAGAACTCGACAGGCGGGTCAGGGAGTCGGACATAAGCATGTGCGGTTACGCGCCGGCATGCATAATGCTAGCCGCCTCCAAGGCGCTTGGCGCAAAGAAGGCAAAGCTCATCGACTACAGGACGAGCGGCGATGCGTCGGGCGATTACTCATCGGTAGTGGGGTACGCGGGGATAGCGGTAATATAAAAGAGGGCGCGCATGAAATTGTTAGACATCTTTAAAATGGGCCGCAAGAAACAGAAGGTCACCCTGGTCTTAGGCGGCGGTTCAGCGCGGGGTATCGCGCACATAGGAGTCCTTAAGGTCCTGGAGAGGGAAGGCGTCCCCATAGACAGCATCATGGGTACGAGCATGGGCGCGCTCGTAGGGGCCGCTTACAGCGTCGGCGTTCCGCTAAACCGCATGGAGGAGATAGCGTGCGGATTTACATGGGATAAGCTCGCTGATTTTACCTTCCCCAAGATGGCCATAATAGCCGGAAAGAGGCTGGGGGGTGTCATCGAGGATATCCTGGACAGCAAGACCTTTGAAGACATGCGGATACCCATGTATGTCGTAACCACAGATATCGAGAGAAACGAGGAGATAGCGCATTCCTCGGGAGACCTCAAGACGCTTGTAAGGGCGAGCTGTTCCTGGCCGGGCGTATTCAATCCTGTTCAGGTAGGAGACCGTCTCCTGGTGGACGGAGGCGTGAAGAATAGCGTCCCAACCAGGATGGCCAGGGAGCTTTGTGACGGTTTCATGATAGCCAGCGACGTGGGATTTTGCGTCAAGATAGGAAAGATAGACAATATCCTTCAGATGATGCTGCAGTCGTTCCAGATAATGGGCGAGGAACTGAACAGATATCAGTCGAACGAAGCGGACGTTATAATAAAATCCGATCTCGGGGAGATAGATCAGGCCGCTTTTAACCGCTCCCGGGAGATCATAAAAAAGGGCGAAGATGCGGCCGAAACGAAGATAGGCGAGATAAAAGAAAGGCTGGGTATTAAACATGGCTTACGAGCGTAAAAACGCCGATATGCCCGAAAAGAAGAAGGTCGACGAGTCCTGGAAAGAGGCCGTAGCCAAAGAGAAGACCTCCGGCGAGAAGGGGCAGGAGCCGTTGCCCATGGAGGTGAACTTTCAGCTCTTCGTTACAGGTCTCATGATGGAGGCGCTCATAGCGCTTGGCGAGGTCGAGAACCCCGTGTCCAAGAAGAAGGAGCCGCACCCGGCTCACGCAAAGTTTATAATCGACACCCTTGATATGCTCAAGGATAAGACCAGGAACAATCTCGACAAGGACGAATCGAATATGCTCGAGGCGGTCCTTTACGAACTGAAGATGAAATATGTCGCCAATATAAGCGCGAAAGGATAAACCAAAATGACCGCGCTTCACCTCGTGCTGATAGTTGTTTCGCTCTTCGCCGTCCTGACGGCCCTGGGATTTTTCGTGATGTTAAGGATGATACAGTCCGTCAGGACGAAGGTCCCTCCGCCCGCGGAACTCGTCAGCCTTTATTCAAATATCGGCTCCGTCAAGAAAGCGCTCGACGGCATAGAGACCGATCAGAAGGATATGGCGAGAGTCGTGAACGAGGCGCGCAGGACCCTGGATAACATCAAGACGGATTACGACGCGAGGAAGAGGATAGACGACGCGACCCGCGAATCGATAAAAAGGCTCGAGAATATAATAGCGGGGACCAAGGCGAAGGGGATGGCGGGTGAGAATGTCTTGAGAGAGATCTTCAAGTCCCTCCCCCAGGATATGGTCATGCACAACTTCAAGGTGCGCGGCAAAGAGGTGGAATTCGGCATGGTCCTTTCAAACAAGAAGGTTGTTCCCATAGATTCTAAGTGGGTCGCCACGGACATCCTGGCCTCCATGGCGCAAGAGCCGGATGAGGGCAAGAGGGAGGCGATGGCGCTCGCGATAGAAAGGGAGGTCCTGAAGCGGATAAACGAGGTGGCGCAGTATATAGACCCCGCCACCACATCCTCCCTGGCGATAGCCGCCGTCCCGGACGCCGCGTATACGGTATGCAAGAGCGCGCACCTTAACGCATACAAAAGGGGCGTGGTCCTGATACCTTACAGCATGGTCCTGCCGTACCTGCTCATATTTTTCAACCTGCACCTGCAGTTCTCCTCCACGCTTGACGTCGAAAAAATGCAGCATTATCTTTTGGATATAAAGCGCGCCGTCGACGCTATGGATGATACGCTGGAGAACAAAATGATGCGCGCCAAGACGATGCTAGAGAACGCCTCGAACGACTACCGGCTGTATTTGAGTTCCATCAAGGGCTCGATAAAGCATATCGAATCCTCAAACCACCCCAACAACCTTTCCCGGAAATCAATAAAGGCGTAGCCCGCCCGTTTTTTGTGGCCCAGTCCAAAAATACTTTACTTACCCCGGATTTTATGTTAAATTAAGGACTCTATGAAACAATGGATATATACCGCCCTTAGAGGGGCCATAAGCCTGATACTTATCGTGTTGCTCCTGTATATCATGCGGGGTAACTACGATACGGTAGCTGATATATTAAGATATACTGATATAAGTATATTTGCATGCAGTATAGGCATATTTATCCTCGCCATCTCTATAGCATCGTTAAGGCTCAAGATGATAATTGCCGCGCAGGACCTTAAGATATCGTTTTTAGAGGCCATTAGTCTCACCTTTATAGGTTACTTCTTCAATAATTTCCTCCCGACATCTATAGGGGGGGATGTTGTAAAGGCCTATTATGTCTCAAAGAAGACGCATAACAAGGCCTCGGCGTACGCGTCGGTTTTTATGGACAGGTTTCTCGGGCTTCTCACGATGATCGTGATGGCGGCGCTGGCGCTTCTGTTCCTGAAGGGCGTGGTAAATGATGATACCGTTAGATACATGATATTGGGCGCGGTCGCGATAGCGATTGTTTTTCTTGTCTTTATATTCAATAAGAATTTTGCCGTCAAGTTTTCGTTTCTTTTAAGATTTTTCCGGCCCATAGAGGGCAAGATCAAAGACCTCTATACGACCGTGCATGGCTATCGAAAACACAGATTTTTATTGGGCCAGTCGGTAGCCCTGTCGTTCTTCAGCCAGGCCATATATTTTTACAGTTTCGTAGTGATTGCGCTTAGCATCGGCTCCTTCATGTCGTTCAAGGAACTGTTTTTAAGGATACCGCTTGTGTGCGCCCTGGCGCTCCTGCCGTCTATAAACGGCCTCGGGGTGAGGGAGGGATCCATAGTGGCGTTATTGGGGCCGCTCATCGGCAGGGAGAGCGCTTTCGCGGTAAGTATCCTGGCGCTGGCCACCTTGATGATAACCAGTCTGATAGGAGGGCTCATATACGCCCTAAGCCCGCAGTTCAAAATAAGTAAAAACGAGAAACTAGAGGTGATGACATGATAAATAAGGATTTTTTGGATATACTGGCGTGCCCCGCCTGCAAAGCGGATGTCAGACTGGAAGACGAGAGGATAGTATGTACGAAATGCGGAAGGCGCTATCCGGTAAAGGATGATATACCGATAATGCTGATAGACGAGGCGGAGATGCCGGAGGAACAGGATAAGCCGTAAGCCCCTTAGGCTTAAAATCAAAGGAGTTTTGCATGAAGAAAATATTGGTGATACACGGGCCGAATCTAAACCTCTTGGGGGAGAGAGAGGTGGGTGTCTACGGCAAGGTTACGATAAAAGAGATAGACGAAGACCTGAAGAGACTGGCCAGGGCCGAAGAGGTCGAGCTCGATATAAAGCAATCTAACCACGAAGGGGAGATTGTAGGGCTTATAGGCGCCTCCCGCGGCAAATTCGACGCGATCCTGATAAATCCGGCCGCCTATACGCATACAAGCGTCGCGATAAGGGACGCCATAGCGGCCGTCGACGTGCCTGCCGTCGAGGTCCATCTTTCGAACATATATGGCCGCGAAGAATTCAGGCATACCTCTTTAATAGCGCCCGTCGCGAAAGGGCAGGTGTCGGGGTTCGGGAAGATGAGCTATATCCTGGGGCTGGAGGCGGCGATAGGGTTGATGAAAGGCGCCAAAAAGTAAGCCATTATGGATTTCGAAGCGAGGCTTTCCCGGGTTGCTGGAATACTGAAAGAGACGTCCGCCGACGCGCTCCTGGTGACGAATGAAAATAACGTCTCTTATTTGAGCGGCTTTAAGGGCCAGGATTCCATGCTGCTCTTGACGGATCGCGAAAGGTATTTTATAACGGATTTTAGATACATGGAAGAGGCGCTTAACTCCGTAAAGGGTTTTGAGATAATCATGGTAAAGAAGTCGACGTACGATACCATGGCGGAACTGTGCCGGGCCGGGCGCAGGATAAGGAACCTGGCCTTTGAATCGATGAACCTTCCGTACGAAGTGGCGGCCCGGCTTAAAAATATGCTGAAGAAGAGTACAAGGCTAATGCCTTTTAAAAATATTGTCGAATGCTTACGTCAGATAAAGGATGCCGAGGAGGTAGCCGTTATAAAAAAGGCGGCGAGCCTGACAAAGGCCATCTACGGCAATTTTTTAAAATCGGTACGGATAGGTCGGAGCGAAACATATCTGGCCTCCCGGTTGAAGATAGGGCTTATGGCAGCCGGCGCCGCGTGCGCCTTCGAGCCGATAGTGGCGATAGACCGGAACGCATCGAGGCCGCACGCCGTATCGGGCGCCGAATCCGTGAAAAAGGGTTCTTTTATCATGGTGGATTTTGGCGCCAAGCTGGACGGTTATAATTCGGATCTCACCAGGATGGTCATGCCCTCCGGGGCCGGACTTAAGATTAGAAAGTTATACGATATAGTAAAAAAGGCTAAGGATCTGGCGATAAAAAGAATAGCGCCAGGCGTCAGGGCCTCGGACGTGGACCGCGCGGCGCGCGGCTTCATCCGCCGTAATGGATTCGGCAAATATTTCGGCCACGCGCTGGGACACGGCGTAGGCCTGGACGTGCACGAGGCGCCTTCCATAGGCTGGCACAACGATAAACCCCTTAAAGAGGGTATGGTCTTTACCGTGGAGCCGGCCATATATATACCTAAATTTGGCGGCATCCGCATAGAGGATATGGTCGTGGTCACCAAAAAGGGTTGCGAAGTAATCACGGGAGGTTAGGATGAACATAAAAGAGATTAAAGATATGATAAATCTTATGAACGAAAACGGCCTTAATGAACTTGAAGTGGAGGTCGACGGCATGAGGATACGCCTTAAGAAAGGACCCGGCGGCGAGATCGAGAAGGTAGTCGAAGCGAAACATCATGTCTTGTCCGAAACGGCTCTCTCCAAACCTTCGGCCAAGGTCGATGCCGATAAGAAGACAGTTGAGATAAAATCCCCCATGGTCGGCACTTTCTACCGCTCTCCCGCGCCCGACGCTCCGCCTTATATCAATATAGGCGATATCATAGAGCCGGGGCAGGTGATATGCATAATAGAGGCGATGAAGCTTATGAACGAGATAAAATCAGAGGTCAAAGGCAAGATAGTCGACGCGCCGGTGGAAAACGCGGAGCCGGTCGAATTCGGCCAGGCGCTTTTTTTGGTGGAGCCGGCATAAAGGGGCAAGATAAAAAGCATGTTCTCAAAGATCCTGATAGCAAACCGCGGTGAAGTGGCGCTTAGGATAATCCGGGCCTGCAAGGAACTCGGCATAAAGACGGTAGCCGTCTATTCCGAGGCGGATGTCCGCTCTCTTCACGTCAAGTTCGCCGATGAGGCGATATGCATAGGCGCCGCACAGAGCCAGTCGAGCTATCTCAACATTCCGAGCATAATAAGCGCGGCCGAGATATGCGATGTCGAGGCGATACATCCGGGCTACGGGTTTCTCGCGGAGGATGCCCATTTCGCCGAGATATGCGCATCCTGCCAGATAAAATTCATAGGCCCGACGCCGGAAAATATCAGGCTCATGGGCGATAAGATGATGGCCAAGGAGACGGTCCGCAAGGCGGGGCTTCCGGTCATACCGGGCTCGCGCAGCGTCGTAAAGACTAAAGAAGAGGCGCTCAAAGTAGCGAAAGATATAAAATATCCCGTTATAATAAAGGCCGCCGCCGGCGGAGGCGGCAAGGGCATGAGGGTGTGCCACAATGACGTAAGGCTCATAAGCGCTTTTCTAACGGCCCAGCGGGAGGCCGAGGCCGCTTTTGGCAGTCCCGATGTCTATATAGAAAAATACGTAGAGAAACCCAGGCATGTGGAATTTCAGGTCCTGGGCGACCAATACGGGCATATCGTCCATCTGGGAGAAAGGGATTGCACGGTCCAGAGGCGGCATCAGAAATTGATAGAGGAATCGCCTTCGTCGGCGCTTGACGGCAAGATGCGTAAAAAAATGGGAGAGATGGCGGTCAAGGGTGCGAGGGCCGTCAATTACGAGAACGCCGGTACTGTAGAATTCCTCCTTGACGAGAAGGATAATTTTTATTTCATGGAGATGAATACGCGTATACAGGTGGAGCATCCCGTCACGGAGATGGTCACGGGCCTCGACCTTATAAAGGAACAGATAAAGGTATCCTCGGGTTCGCAGCTGGCATACAAGCAGGACGACGTGAGATTAGACGGGGCGAGCATGGAATGTAGAATTTACGCCGAGGATCCCGATAACGACTTCATGCCTTCGCCCGGCAATATAACAACCTATAACGTGCCCGGCGGCCCAGGAGTGAGATTCGATACGCATATATATTCCGGATGCGAGATATCTCCGTATTACGATTCCATGATAGGGAAACTCATAACCCGCGGGAAAAACAGGATCGAGGCGATAAGGGTCATGCAGAGGGCGCTCGATGAACTTGTGATAGAGCCCATCAAGACGACCATAGGTTTTCATAAGAGGGTGTTGAACGATACCGCGTTTTTACGGGGAAAATTTTCTACGGATTTTGTAGAGAGGATGTTCGGGAAGAAAGAGTAAAAAAGATAGTTTGATTACACAGATAAAATAATTTTTAATCTGTGTGATCTGGTTCGAAATCTATGTAATCATTTCCAAGGAGAAGCGGTTATGACAAGGAATCCGGTTCAGAAGGAGAGGTTGACCGACCTCGGGGCGACGAGGATTCATAATGACGTGCTTGCCTCTATCGCGTCCATCGCCGCGGGAGAGATAAAGGGCGTCTACAAGCTGGGCGGCGGCGGCTGGAGGCTGGCAAATCTTTGGAAGGCGCCCTGTCAAACGAGAGCCATAAAGATAATATCAAGCGATATGAGCGAGATGAAACTCGCCATATCCATAGTAGTCGAATACGGCGTTAACATACCGCGCGTCGCGGATGAGGTTCAGGAAAACATAAAACGGCAGGTCGAAAGGATGACCGGCCTGGTCCTCCAGGAGGTCAATGTGGACGTCGAAGGGGTCCACAAGGCGGCGCCGACAACAGCAAAAGGAGGTAACATATGAAGATAATAAGCGGGCTAACTCTTTTCTTCTACACGGTCGTATTCTTGATGCTGGGAGGGCTCTTCATCGCGATATCGCTGGGGCTTATCCCGATGAGCGTAATGACGGAATCTCTGGGGTATCTTTATGCCTCCACGAACGCGAGGCTGACGATCGGGATCACAGGTATACTTCTTGTATTCATAAGCATACTCGTGGCGCAGCTCGTCATGGGGAAGATCCAGAGGGAAAAGACGATAGCATTTGAAAATCCGGACGGCCAGGTCACCATATCCCTTAACGCGGTAGAGGATTTCATAAGGCGCGCCATGAAACAGCTGCCCGAGGTTAAGGAGTTGAGGCCCAACGTGCGGGCGAGCAAGAAGGGTGTTCTTATAATAAACAGGGTGACGCTCTTTTCCGACGTCCACATACCGGATGTCACGGAGAAGATACAGAATATCGTGAAGGGGAGGGTTCAGGAGATGCTCGGCATCGACGAACCCATCAATATAAAGGTGCACGTGGTCAAGATCGTCCACAGGGAAGACCACGGCGATCATAAGGCCAAGGAAGAGAAGGCTGCCCCGTTTCACGGGATTGAGTACGGGAGGGATTAGCATAAAGAAACCAGAGTACAGAAACCAGAGGGGGAGGTTAGAAAAAATGAAGTTAATTGGAGTGCTGACCGGAGGCGGCGACTGTCCGGGCTTAAACGCTGTGATAAGGGGCGTCGTAAGGGCCGCCAATCAAAAAGGCGTCACGGTGGTTGGAATAAAAAACGGCTGGAAGGGATTGATTGAGGCCGATACGGTAGACCTGACCATGGATTCGGTTTCAGGGGTGCTTCCCAGGGGCGGGACCATACTCGGGACGTCCAGGACGAACCCTTATAAAGACCCCGAACACCTGAAGAAGATAGCCGAGAATTTCAAGGCCTTGTTCCTTGAGGCGCTCATCGCCATAGGAGGAGAGGATACGCTCGGCGTCGCGAACAGGCTCATGAAAGATAAGTACATAAAAAATATAGTAGGCGTGCCAAAGACAATAGACAATGACCTTTCGGAGACGGATTTCACCTTCGGTTTCGACACCGCCGTCAATATCGCGACAGAGGCGATCGACCGGCTACACACGACAGCGGAGAGCCATCACAGGATAATGGTCGTAGAGGTGATGGGCCGCCACGCGGGGTGGATAGCGGTGCATTCCGGACTCGCCTCAGGCGCGGATGTCATTCTTATACCGGAGGTGCCGATAGACCTTGACGAGGTATGCGTGATTCTAAAAAAACGGCAAGCCAGGGGCAAGGGCTTCTCTATCGTAGTCACGGCGGAAGGCGCCAAGTTCAAAGAAGGCGACATGGTCCTCCAGGAGGAGAAACTTGACTCATTCGGCCACGTCAGGCTGGGCGGCATCGGCGAGATATTGAGCAAGGAGATAGAGAAGAAGACCGGTTTTGAAACCAGATGCGTCGTGCTGGGCCACCTGCAGCGCGGGGGGACTCCGACGGCATTCGACAGGGTGCTCGCCACGAGGTTTGGCGTGAAGGCGTTTGAACTGGTAATGGCGGGAAAGTTCGGATATATGGCGAGCATCTCGGGTACCGATATAGTGGAAGTGCCGATCGAAAAGGCCGTGGGTAAATTGAAAACAGTGGACATGAGGCTATATGAGACCGCAAAGATATTTTTCGGATAGGATAAAAGAGGTCATATCGTCTAATCTTGAGACGAACAGGAAGGTCCTGTCGGATCAGATCCTGAATATCGAAAAGGCAGCTGAGGCGATCGTCGACGCGCTGAAGGGCGGAGGCAGGCTCATAGTTTTCGGAAACGGCGGCAGCGCCGCTGACAGCCAGCACATAGCCGCTGAGCTCGTAGGGAGGTTCCAGAAAGAGCGTAAGCCCTTGAGCGCGATAGCGCTAACCACGAACACATCGACCCTTACGGCCATCGCCAATGATTACGGTTATGACGCTTCCTTTTCGCGGCAAGTAGAGGCGTTGGCGCGTAGCGGTGACGCGGTTCTTGCGATATCGACCAGCGGGAACGCTGAGAATGTTCTGGGTGCCGTAAGATCGGCGAAGGCCCTGGGCCTTGTGACGATAGGCCTTTCGGGAAAGGGCGGGGGAGGTCTGGCGAAGCTCGCCGATATAAATATTATAGTGCCGTCAAAGACGACCGCCAGGATACAGGAATCGCATATATTGATAGGCCACATAATCTGCGAACTGGTGGAAGAATATGCCTCGTGAAAAAATTTTAAGTTTAAATGAATTAAAAAAAACGTTAGGACGTTTTAAGAGGGCCGGCAGGAGGATCGTCTTTACGAACGGCTGCTTTGACATACTGCATTACGGCCATGTGAGACTCCTGGAGGACGCGAAGCGGCTGGGTGATATTCTCGTGGTCGGCTTGAACAGCGACTCGTCAATAAGGCGCATAAAAGGAAAGGCGCGGCCGGTGAGAAGCGATAAGGAACGCTCTCGCCTTCTCGCGGGCCTGGAGGCCGTCGACTACGTGACGGTATTCAGCGAGTCGACTCCTGAAAAGATAATAAAGATTTTAGAGCCGGACGTTCTTGTTAAAGGCGGAGACTGGCATAAGGGGAATATCGTCGGCGCCGGTTTTGTAGATTCTAAAGGCGGGAAAGTGGTTACGATACCGTTCGTCAAAGGATATTCCACCACCGCGCTCATAAAGAAGATAAAAAAGCTATAGGCCGTGAGCTTTAAGCTGGTATATCGTGGATAGAAAATTTTACCGAGTAATAGACGCGAACCTAAACCGCGCAAGAGAGGCGCTGCGCGTGGCGGAAGATATCATGAGGTTCATCTTCGACTCGCCGTCCGTCACCAGGGATCTTAAGCTCATAAGGCATGGCATAAGCGGGGTAATAAAATCCATGCCGCGGTACAATAAGGATTACCTCATGTCAAGGTCGTCCGAAACGGATGTCGGACGGCCGACGTCCCGCCCGGAGAGAATAAGACGGGGCTATGCCGATATATTATACGCGAACCTTGAAAGGGCCAAGGAGTCTTTGAGGGTGCTGGAAGAGTTTTTCAAGCTCTTTGACTTGAAAAAAAGCGAATCCTTCAAATCCCTGCGGTATAAACTTTATGCCATTGAAAAGAAGGCCTCCCGAAGACTGGCATCTATACCTGGTGCTGGATAGGTTTATAATCCCCGACGACAGAAAGCTCTTGAAGGCGGCTCGAGGCGCGGCCTCGGCGGGTGTTTCCGCGATACAATTGAGGGATAAATACGGCGCGTTCGGCGGATCCTTGAGGCTGGCAAAGAAGATAAAACGTATATGCGGCCGCTATCACGTGCCTTTTATAGTAAACGACAGGATAGATATCGCGCTGGCATCGGGCGCGGACGGGCTGCATATAGGCCGGTCAGATATAAGTCTTTCGCTGGCCAGGAGGCTTCTCGGGAAGGCCAAGATACTGGGCGTATCGGCCGGAAGCCTTAAAGAGGCCGCAAGGGCCAGACGAGAGGGCGCGGATTATATAGGAGCCGGGCCGGTCTTTCCGACGCCTGTTAAGAAGGGTAAGAAGCCGATAAAGAGAAGCGTCCTGCGGGCGATGAAAGACATGAATGTGCCTATTATAGTTATCGGCGGGATAAATTTGAAAAACGTCGCGGGTCTTGTCGGGGACGGTTTCAGGCGCGTGGCTGTCATAAGGGCGGTCTTGAGATCCCGCTCGCCGTATAAAGCGGTCAAACGCTTAAGAGAGGTTATAGGGTAATGACTCAATTAGAGATAGCAAGATCCGGTAAGACATCCGATATCATGAAAATAGTCGCGAAGGCAGAAGGCGCTGACCTTAAGATACTTCGACGCGCTTTAGCAAAAGGAAGGGTCGTCATCCCAAAAAACTTAAGGCGAAAGATAAAAAGGCCATGTGCCATAGGCGAGAATCTGAAGACCAAGATAAATGTCAATATAGGGACATCCAGGGATTCCAATAGAATCGCCATGGAACTCAAGAAGATGAAGCTCGCCTTGAGCCTGGGCGCCGACGCTATCATGGACCTTTCGACCGGGCCTGGTCTCGAGAAGACCCGAAAGGCCCTATTGGCGAAGTGTGAGGCACCTTTCGGAACCGTTCCCATGTATGAGATCGTCATAAAGGGTTTAAAAAGATACGGCAAGGTGGGCGGTATAACGGTGGACGAGATGTTCGGCTGCCTGGAAGCGCAGGCCGGAGAGGGCGTCGATTTTTTCACCATTCACGCAGGCGTTACGAAAAATGTCCTGAAGGTGCTAAAAAATAACCCGAGGATCCTCGATATAGTGAGCAGAGGAGGCGCGTTCATGGCGGAGTGGATGGTGGAGAACGACAGGGAAAATCCGTTCTACGAATATTTTGACAGGGTATTGGAGATAGCCAAAAGATACGACGTTTGCCTTAGCCTCGGAGACGGTTTGAGGCCGGGCTCCATAATAGACGCTACCGACGGGCCCCAGATAGCGGAGCTCACGGCATTGGGGGAGCTCGCCAAACGCTCGCGCGCCAAAGGCGTCCAGGTGATGATAGAGGGGCCCGGCCACGTGCCTATGAACGAGATAGAGACGAACGTGATGCTGGAGAAGACATTATGTAAT
>CAZPYQ010000020.1:0-15986 GCA_964590585.1 uncultured Planctomycetia bacterium
GTTTTGGAACCAATATAGAGTATTTTTTCTTATAGAAAAAGGGAACTTTTCGGGAGATGGCGGTGTCTAAGTGGTGAGAAAAGAGGTGATAAAAATGAGACAGAAAATAACTTTAATCATGGTAACGCTCCTTATAGTAACGATGGCCGCCGGAACGGCATTCGCGCGGGGAGGCTGCAGCCGCGCCGGTAAAGGAGAAAGGGGCCATAAGGGCAGGATGGAGATGATGTGCAAAAAGCTTGGTCTTACGGAGGACCAGGAGGCGCGGCTTAAGTCGGTTAAGGAGGCCAACCGCGAAGCGATGGGAAATCTGCGCCTTGCGCTCAAAGAGAAGCAGGGGACCTTAAGAGAAGAGCTTTCGAAGCCGGGTGTGACGAGGCAGGCGGTCGAGCCGCTCGTGGCCGAGGTAAAGGCCCTGGAGGCGGGTTTGACCGAGGCGAGGATCGACGGGATATTTAAGGTAAAGGAGGTCCTGACGCCCGAGCAGTTCGCCAGATTGCAGGCCGGCAAAGGCCCGAAGCATAAAGAAGGGATAATGAAGAATTTCCGGAAAGGACGGTAAAAAAATGAGGACACTCTCAGTCTTTACGACACTTATCCTGATATCCGCCATGGCCTGCACGGCGGTATACGCGGACAGCGTAGCGATACTGAAGCAGGGTCTTCTGGGAGCCGGAAGCGGGGCCGTGGCATCGGCTATTTCCGGCGGGAAGAGCGACCGCATATGGCAGGGCGCCCTTGCAGGCGCGGGGGTGACCGTAATAGGAGGGGCCCTTCTCGACATGATGACCGGAGAGCAGGTGGGCACCGTAACATACGTGGGGTCGGCCCAGCCTTATGCGGGAACGGCCCAGCCATATGCCCGGCCATATGTAGTAGCGGCCCAGCCCGTCATGGCGGCGCAACCCGTCATGGCGGCGCAACAGGCGCCGGTCAGGAGGGCGAGCCAGGACGCCTCCGTCTACCGCCGCGTCTATCAAAACGGTTTCAGGGACGGCTACGGGCAGGGTTACCGTGACGGTTACGACGACGCATCATACTACTACGGGCCGTACGGGTATTGACATACGCCCACGTTGCAAAGCAAAACCTTCGCTGGTTGAAGTTTGGCCGGCGAAGGTTTTTTTGTTTTTACATAAGTTTTGCTTTTGAATAAGCCGGAAATATCGTATAATGTCAATGGGATAGGCCAAGGATGAACCAGAAAGAAGAATGGGAGGTATATAATGGCGGGAAGATTGGCGGCTTTATTGTGCGCGTTGTCCCTTGTGTGCGCCCCTTTGGGCGAGGCGGCGGCGGAGGAGACGATAGGGTATTTATTTAAGGACAAGATAGAAGATAATATACCCGTTAAGGTCTATATCAAAGAGGTGGCCAACCAGTCCGGGCAGAAAGAGATCGCGCCGGAGGCGTTCAGGAAAGAACTGGCAGCGAGCCTTCACGAAAGGCGGTCGATAAAATTCGAGGTGCTCGACAAGGCCGTCGGGAGCGATATCGAAATCTCGGCTGTCATAAAAAACTACCAGTACATGGAGAGAGGGCCGTTCAAGCCCAACCCCGGCATCGGGACGATGGTCCTCGAGGCCGCGGCGACCGCGACCCAGAATTATGCCGAGATTGCCGTGGAATACACCGTAACCGACTTTAAAACCGGAAAGACTCTGTGGGAGAATACGGTAAAAGAGTATATCAAAAAAAATATGACGCCGGAAGAGAGTGTGCCCTTGGTATACGACGCGGTTACGAGGGCCTTCGTCTGGAAATGCTTCGGCAAGGCTAACCTTAGAAATAAAAACCGCGGCACGGTCATGTAGTTAGCGCGCGACGGGTAGTTAAGTTTCGCTACCGGATAATAAAGAAACGGCTTATAATATGAGCGTGAAAAAGCATCGCGTACATTGAAAAGGAGGAACATGAAGAAGACTCCCGGACCGGACATAGCGGATTCCATTAATAAGATAGAAGGGCAGCTCTTTATCCTGCAGGGGAAGATGGATACCCTGATAAGCAGGTTATCGTCCCAGGCGAGACCCTTCCAGCAGCCTCCCCGCGCCAGCAATTACGGCGAGAAGCGGCAGGAGAACAATTACCGGGAGAGGGTGCTTTATAAAGCTGTCTGCGCGGATTGCAGGAAGGAGTGCGAGGTCCCTTTTAAGCCCAGCGGCGAACGTCCGGTATACTGCAAGGAGTGTTTTTCAAAACGCAAGGGCGGCGGTTCGTTCAGGGGCATGCCCGCCAGGCCCGCCGTGACGGTTCCTGCCGCAAAGGCGGTGGCCTATAAACCCTTGAGTGTTAAAACGAAGAAGCCCTCCAAAAAGAAGAAGCCCTCGGGTAAAAAGCGCGGGTGAAGTCGGCGCATATCATGAAAGTCGCGATATCGATACTTATATGGGTGGCGGGCGTCGTCATTACAGCCGCCGCGTTTATTTCGAGCCTGATCATAAAGAATATACCCTTTCCGATCACCGGCCGCGAAAGGCTCGTCCACGCGCAGTGTTTCTGGTGGGCGGACGCCCTGATATCAATGAACCCCTACTGGAAATTAAGTATAGAGGGGCTGGAGAATATAGATCATAATAAGACATACGTCATAGTGGCCAATCACCAGAGCTTCGCCGATATCATAATAATATATAAGATCCGCGCCTATTTCAAATGGGTGGCGAAGAAGAGCCTTCTCAAACTCCCTTTTATAGGTGGGCTTCTCTGGGTCAATGACCATATCATGCTTTCCAGGGGTGAGTACGGCAGCATAAAGGAGGTATACCGCCAGGCGGTGGAATGCTTGAGAAGCGGCGTATCTGTCCTCTTCTTTCCGGAAGGGACCAGGACCTCTACTGACGAGATGAGCGAGTTCCAGAACGGCGCCTTCAAGCTCGCCATAAAGGAGAAAAAGCCGCTTCTTCCCATATTTATAGACGGCACGAGGGAGGCCATCCCCAAGGGCGGGTGGGTCTTCAAGACAAAGGTATCAGGCCGGCTCGTGGTCCTGCCGGCCATCGATACGGCGGGTTTCAAGGCGGCCGATTATGCGGACTTAAGGGACCTCGTGCGCGGCAAATTCGTAAAATTGGGCCAGGCCTGAATATATATGGACGATTTGAGATATTCCGAGAAGGAAGAGCAGGATCTTGAGAGTTTCGAGGCGCTCTGCAGGCGGTGCGGAAACTGCTGCGGCGTCTACGACGGCGACTTCTGCCTTAACCTGGTGGATGAGGGCAACGGCACATACAGCTGTAAGGTATACGACCACAGGATAGGCATGCAGAAGACCGTCTCCGGCAAGACCTTCTTCTGCGTGCCCATAAGGGATCTCATCCCTTCGGGCCTGCCGTACGACAAGTGCGGATATAGAAAACTGGCCGTCAGGTAAGGGGGGCTCTGTCGGGCGGCTGAAGATGAGGAGATATCTTAATACATGACATTCCGGTCCATGACATTCCGGTCCATCGGGAACGTGCTTGCCATAACCGTGATAGCGGTCTTCCTGTGCCTGTCTTTTGTGCGGAACTATGATTTTAAAACTTTCGAGAGTATCTTAAGCGCCACAGGGGACGACTGGGGCACGTACGCCCGCTATGCGCTGGATATAAAGACGAACGGCATCCTCATGCCTTCGACGGATTCGCCCTATTGCAGCCCCTCGGGTTTTTTATATAACTATTTTATCGCCTTCTTTCTTGTCGTCTTCGGCTTGAAGAGCCTTCCTATCTTTGTCGCGCAGCATGTCATGCTGGGGCTCTCGGTGGCCCTTATCTATTGGACATTCAGGGACAAGATGAGGGGCCTTACCTCGCTCATATTTCTTTTTACGCTCTTCATGTTTGCCTTAAAAGACGTCTACAAAAATTATTCACAATTATTGCTCAGCGAAAACCTGGCGCTATTCACAGTTTCGTTCTTCTTTTTCTGTTTTATAAAGGGCTTTGAGAAGGACAATTTATTATTGCAGCTTTCGGCGGCGGTACTGATGGGGCTCTCCATTTTAACCAGGCCGAACCTCTTTATATACGGGGTCATACTTATCCCCGTTACGGCATCTTACTATTTCAGGAAGGGAAGGGCCGGTTTCGGGAAGTTTCTGGTTTTTCTCCTCCTCCTGGCCGCGAGCGCGTCGCTTCTGGGCGCGAGGAATTACGTGCTTCTCAAGGAGCCGTTTTTCTTGCCGACGAACATGTCGTCCATATCCGGCATAAAACACTTTCATCCCATACCGGCGTCCGTGGACCTTTCGGGGGTGGAGACGAACCTGTTATACGCGAGGATGCATCTCGATAAAGATATCGCCGGTTACGTGGAGTACATACTGCAAGAGCCGCATGCGTTCTTCGCGTTCTACTTCAAGAAGATATTGTTCTGCCTCGGCTACCTGCCGGCCCTTTCTTCGGCATATGCCATGCGGCTGCGCTGGGCGCTCGTGTGGGCGGGCTACTTCATTTACCTCTTTTTACACGTTAAGGACCGCCGGAGATGGGAACTGTGGGAGGTCGCGGTCCATCTCTACTTATTATTTTTTTACGGCTCGCTTATCATGCTGACATATATACATAATTACGGCTTCAGGATGCTTCTACCCGGGATATTCTTTGTGCCGGTCTTTGCCTTTATCGCCCTGGACAGGCTCGCGGAGCGCCTTCCCGGGGTTCATAAAGGCTGAAAGGTGACATGTCAAAATACTATACCGCGAAACGCGGAAAGTACCTGTACACGCCGAAGGCGAAAGAGCCCTTTAAGGTGAGCCGTTCGAAGATGGAGTTATTCGTGGAATGCCCGAAATGCTTCTATCTTGACAGGCGCCTCGGCATAGCGAGGCCGCCGGGTTTTCCGTTCTCCCTTAATAGCGCGGTAGACGCCCTCCTTAAAAAGGAGTTCGACATATTGAGGGCCGCGGGGGAGCCGCATCCTCTAATGAAAAAATACGGCATAGACGCCGTCCCGGCCAGGCACGATAAATTAAACGAGTGGCGCGATACGTTTAAAGGGGTCCAGTATCTGCACGCGCCCACGAACCTGCTTTTGACCGGCGCGATCGACGACCTCTGGCAGGCGCCTTCCGGCGAATACATAGTGGTGGATTATAAATCCACCAGCAAGAACGCGGCGATAGATTCCTTGGACGAGGACTGGCACGGCTCCTACAAGAGGCAGCTGGAGGTATACCAGTGGCTCATCCGGAAAAACGGCTATGAGGTGGGGAAGAGGGGTTATTTCGTATATTGTAACGGCAGGACGGACACGGAGAAGTTCGACGGCCGCCTTGAATTCGTCATCACCATAATCGCGCATGACGGGAAAGACGATTGGGTGGAAGGCCTCGTCTGGGATATCCACCGGTGTCTGAATTCCGACGCTATACCGGAAGCGGCCGACGATTGCGATTATTGCGCCTACAGGGAGGCGGTCGCAGGGGAGGCCCGACATATATGATGCCGCGTTTCATAGATAACCTGGCGCTTGCTATCCCGCCCAGGGCCATAGGAGCCGTATTTAACCGCCTGCCGGACTCGTTCTTCGAATGGCAGAAGTCCTCCTCGTTCGGCAGCATCGTCCGGTATGCCTACAGGCATTCCGCCTTCTACAGGAAGAGGTTCGACGAACTGAAGATAGACGCCGGAAGGGTGAGGACCCCGAAGGACCTCGGCGGTTTTTATACAACACCTTTAGATATAGTGGAGCACGCCGAAGAGTTCCTGTGTAAGCCCCCGGAAATAGTATTCGAATCCTCCGGCACGACGGGCAAGAGTAAGAGGGTGTACTTCTCCCAGGAAGAGCTCGATTATTTCGGCCAGATAAACGCGATGGGACTCTTCATGGGAGGCATGGAGAGTGGCGACAGGGTAGTGAACGCGTTCGACTTCAATATATGGATACCGGGCATGGTCACCCAGAAGGGCATAGAGAAGGCGAAGGTCTTCGGGATAGTGGCCGGCAAGATAGACCCGGTGGAGATATACAGGAGGATCCCGGTCTATAAGTTCAATATAATCTTCGCCGAGCCGACCTGGCTCATAAGGCTTACGGAGATAGCCGAAAAAAACGGCTCCTATCCTCTCAAGATGATCGTCGCGGCGGCTGAGACGATGCCGGAGGCCGCCAGGCCGTGGATGGAGAAGGTGTGGCAGGGCGCCAGGGTGCAGATGGTCTATGCGTCCGTCGAAAGCGGCGGGCCGATAGGGTTCGAATTCTCCCCCGAATGCGGGTGCTACCACATAAATGAGCACGATTTTCTGCTGGAGATAGAGGAGCCCGATAAGGACGGATACGGCGAGATATCTTACACGACGCTCTCCCGCGGCACGATGCCTTTAATAAGATACAAGAATCGGGATATCGCGAGACTCATCCCCGGAAAGTGTGCTTGCGGGCTCCCGTTCCGCCGCATTAGCAGGATACGCGGCCGGACCGATGAGGCGGTCATAGCCGCGGCCGGGAACCTGCATCCTTTCATGTACGACGAGATCCTGAAGGACGTGGAAGGCGTCTCGACCGACTGGCAGGTCGTCTTCAGGCTGCGGGGGCTTAAAGAGGTGATGGAATTCAACCTCGAATGGAAGGGCGGCCGCGACAAGGAGGCCATAAAGGAAAATATAAACGCCAATATAAAGAGCCGTTTTCCCGATATGTGGAAGAATTTCATGCTGGGCATATACGAGATGGATTTCGTGTACTACGCCCCGGGCGAACTGCGCGATAAGAGGAAACTCATGCGGCTTCTGGACAAGAGATACGAAAGATGAAAGTTCATTTCTTAGGGACCAACGGCTGGTACGACACAGAGACCGGAAATACCCCGTGCGTCTTCGTCGAGACGGAGAGTGAGTATATCATCCTTGACGCCGGTTTCGGTTTTTATAAGGCCAGGGGCCTTATCGCTTCCGGCAAGCCGGTCTACCTTTTTTTGAGCCACCTGCACCTCGACCACATAATAGGCCTCCACACCCTTCCCCTCTTCAGGGTCCCGCAGGGTATAGACATCTACGCGCCCAAGGGCGGGATAAGGATGCTAAAGTCTATATTGAGGAGGCCTTTCACCTCGCCGCCGCTTCTGGTCCCCACGAGGATAAGATACCACGATATCCCCGGCAGGCCGCGCCGCGGGCAGTTTAAATTCGAATACGCGAAACTTCGGCATTCGGTGCCGTGTTACGGGTACAGGTTTGACCTTGGAGGCGCCATCATCGCATACTGCACCGATACGGGCCTCTGCGATAACCTGAAACTTTTGGCTTCCGGGGCGGACCTTCTCATAACCGAGTGCGCCATGAGCCCGGGCGAGAAGGGCCCGACGCTATTCCACCTGACCCCGTCGGCCGCCGCGCGGGCCGCGGCCGAGGCGAAAGTCAGGAAACTGGCGCTCTTTCATTTCGATCCGGGCAAATATCCTTCCCTGTCCAGCCGCCAGGAAGCCGAACGCTCGGCCAGGGAGATATTTCCGGATACTGTCGCCGCTAATGACGCCACGACCATGACCTTATGAGGATAAATACCTTTTTCACGTCCGGCAGGATCAGATGGATAGCGGCCGCTATCCTTGCGGCCTTTTTTATAGGCCTGGGCCTTTACACGGCGTGGCGCACCCACTACGGTTCGACCGACTTCGATACCTATTATTACGCGGCCCGGCGCATCGCCTCGGGAGAGCCGGTCTATATGGAGATAAAGGGCTTGAGCCCTTACATATATCCGCCTTTCTTCGCGTGCCTTATGATACCGCTCACGGCGTTCAATATGGAGACGGCGTCTTTGGTGTGGTATGCCGCGAACCTCGCCTTCTTCTATCTGTCTATTCTGATATGCGCCTTTTTCGTATTCGGCAAAAAGGGAATCGACGCGAAGGCGTTTAACCGCTCTTTTCCGTTCGTGCCGAAGGCTCTCTTCCTGGCGGTGAGCTCGGTACTCTTCCTGGATAACATAGCCATGCTGCAGGTGAATATCCTCATCTTCTTTGCCGTGTTGCTGGCGCTTTATTTTTTTAGAAAAGGGAACGATATCCTCTCCGGGCTATTTTTAGGCATGGCCATATCCATCAAGATAACGCCGGTCCTATTCCTGGCGTATTTCCTCTTCAAGCGGGAGTTCAGGGCCTCTTTCTTCACCGTGCTTTGGCTCGTCATATTCTCTTTTGCCGTTCCGGCTATCCTCATGGGGCACGAGAACACGGCCGGCGCCTTCGCGGCGTGGAACGAGAACATGTTCGCCAAATCCACGTCGTTCAAACCGAATTATCAGATGATGGACACCATGTTCGCCCCTTCCAACCAGTCGGTCCAGGCGCTCCTTACGAGGATATTCGTGAGGAACGATTGCGTTATCGTAGCGTGGAAGAGGATGAATCACGCCTATCCGCCATTTTTGGTGAACTGGAACTTTCCCCTGACAAAGGCCGTGGTGGTGGGCCTTTCCAGGGTAGCCACGTTTCTATTTCTGGGGGCGACTTTCTTTTCCTGCGCCGGAAAGATAAAAGACAAAAGGGACCCTATTCTGAACAACGAATACGCGCTCATATTTTTAATCTCCCTAATAGCGAATCCGGTCCTGAGGGTGCAGCAGCTTCTGGTTGTGATATTTCCGGCGCTGGTTTTGCTTTCCGCGGCGCGAACCGGCGGCAAGGCGGAAAAGGATTACACCTTCTTCTACACGGGTTTCGTCCTCTTCTCGGCGTTTTATCTCGCTCAGGGCATACAGATATTCAAGATATTCGGCTTCGGCGCGCTTTCGGTCGCGGCGCTTTGGTATTTTATCATGGTGAAACATAAAAGGGAGAAGAGATGAAGAAAAATATCGTATTCGTACTCGTCGTCACGGCGTGCCTCTTCCTGCCGCGCCAGGCCTCGTCCGGCGCCCGGATGGAGTTCAAGCAGGCCTCCCGTCTTATCATAGAGAACGGCCATGTCTATAAACTGGCGCCTACGCTGTATGCGGAGGTCGATATCGAAAAGAAGAAGGTCACGAGGACCCTCTACGATCTCGCGGAAAAGGAGAAGGGCGTCGTCTCAAGGGCCGTTTTCGAGGTGGTCTCCAGGGGCGATGACAGGGTATCTCTCACCATGCCGAAGTGGCTTAAGGGCATAAAAAAGTCTCTCGGGCACGACCTGCCCAGGGAACTCGAGATGGTGGTGGGGGCCGTCAATACGGACAGGTGCGTAAACTTTCTCTCCGTAGGTGAGACGTTCATGATAGAGGTTTATAGCCGCGTGCCTTATCAGGAACTCGAATACAGCAACGTGTTAGAATACGGCTACTACAAGAGGGTCGAGTGATTTTGCGTTTGACTTTACCGCGTATTTTGGTGTAATCTAAGAGTTCCACACAGGATAAGACATGCCATATATAGTATTCGCTCGTAAATACCGTCCGCAGTCTTTCGATGAAGTCGTCGGCCAGGAGCACATAACGACGACGCTTAAGAACGCCATAAAACTCGACCGCGTCGCCCACGCGTACCTCTTCGCGGGGCCGCGCGGAGTCGGCAAGACCACGACCGCCCGCATACTGGCGAAGGCGCTCAACTGCGAAAAGGGGCCGACCTCTACGCCGTGCAACAGGTGTGTTCCCTGCCTCGAGATAACCCGGGGTTCCAGCCTGGATATACTGGAGATAGACGGCGCGTCCAACAGGGGCGTCGACGAGGTGCGGAACTTAAGGGATAACGTTAAATTCTCCCCGTCCAAAGGGAGGTTCAAGGTCTACATAATAGACGAGGTCCACATGCTCACCCCGGACGCCTTCAACGCCCTCTTGAAGACGCTCGAGGAGCCGCCGCCCCACGTGAAGTTCATATTCGCCACCACGCGTCCGCACAAGGTCCTGCCTACGGTCATCTCCCGGTGCCAGCGGTTCGATTTCAGGATGATACCCAGGGCCAGGATCATGGAGTGCCTTAAAGGCATAGCGAAAAAAGAGGACATAAAGGCCTCCGACGACGCGCTGGAACTCATCGCTAAATACGCGGACGGCAGCATGAGGGACGCGGAGGTCATACTGGACCAGATAGCGTCGAATTCCTCGGGCAAGGTGGGCACGGAAGATGTCATAAGCATGCTGGGGGTGATAGACGAGGACAGCCTCTTTGCGCTGACAGAATTCATAGCCAAAAAAGACACCCTGCCGGCGCTTAAGGCGCTGGGTACCCTCATAGACAGCGGCAAGGATCCCTCGCAGTTATTGACGGGCCTGATAGAGCATTTTAGAAACGTCCTCGTCGCCAGGATATCGAAGGATCCGGCGGGCCTGATAGACGCGTCCCCCGAAAAGAGGGCGCGTTTCGGCAAGGCGGCAGCCCTATTTTCGGTGGAAGAGATCCTGTACTCCATATATGCCCTTTCGGGGGCCGCGGATCTGGCGAGGAAGACGAGCCTTTCGCGCGTGCCGCTCGAGATAACCATAGTGAAGTTGTGCGAGAGGTCCAGGGTCATGTCCCTGGACAAGATATTGAAGAAGGTAAAGGAACTGGAGGCGGCCCTGGCCGCCCGAAAAGAAGAGGCGCCGAGGCGCGTGTCTGCGCCGTCTTCGCCGCCGCCAAAGGGCCCGGAACCGGCGCCGAACGCCGGGAGCGCGGACAAGATGTCTCCGTCCGCCGGGACTCCGGAAGGCCCCAGCGCCTCCGCCCCCGATGCCGGGATAAGCGATATCTCGAATTCCTGGCAGTCGGTATTGAACACCCTGCGCGGAAAGAAGATGTCCGTCGCCTCTTATCTTCTGGAGGGTCAGCCCTCTAAGGTGGACGGCCGGACGCTCGTTATAGATTTCCCAAGGGAATTCCAGTTCCATAAAGAGGTGCTCGAGGACAACCCCGAGAACAAGTTTTTAATAGAGGAGGCCCTCAAAGAGGTCTTTAGCGTAGATTACAGGGTCAAGTTCGAACTCGTCGGGGATGCCGGGCTGCCGGCCGCCGGCTCCCGTATGGAGAGGCCGTACGGCGGGCAGAACGGAAAAGGGCCCGCCGCCGCGAACGGCAGAAACGCCAGGAAGATAGACCCGGTGGTGGAAGACGCGCTCAACGTATTCGACGGCGAGGTCGTGGGCCGGGACAACGTCCAGCCGAAAGGTAAGGGGCCAAAGTGACATGAGCGGCTTTCCCGATTCGATGAGGAACCTGGTGGAGAAGATAGGCCGTCTTCCGGGCATAGGCCCTAAGACGGCCCAGAGGCTGGCCTTCCACATATTGAAATCGTCCAGGGCCGAGGCCGAAGAGCTGGCCGCGGCCGTTATGAAGGTCAAAGACTCTGTAAGGTTCTGCTCTGTCTGCAACAACTTGAGCGACGGGAACATCTGCAATATCTGCTCCAATAAGATGCGGGACAGGTCCCTCATATGCGTCGTGGAGGAGCCCAAGGACGTCGTGGCCATAGAAAAGGCCGGGGGATTCACGGGCGTCTACCACGTGCTTTTGGGGAGCCTCTCGCCTCTGGACGGCATAGGGCCGCAGGACCTCAAGATAAAGGAATTGCTGGACAGGGTAAGAAAAGATAGGCCCAAAGAGATAATCATAGCCACGGATTTCAATACGGAGGGAGAGGCGACCGCCCTCTACCTGGCCAGGGAACTGAAACCTTCCGGAGCCAGTGTGACGAGGGTCGCTTACGGCATACCCGTGGGGTCAAACCTGGAATACGCCGACCAGGCCACCATCTATAAGGCCTTCGAGGGGAGGCGGCAGGTTTAACCATATAGTGTATAAACCCAGGGCAGATAACGCGTAGCCGGCGTTAATGATTCCCTTGACACAGTCAGTTTTATCTGTTATAGTTTTTTATTACACTCGTTTTTTTTAGCCGGATATCAAAAAAAGGAGGGGCGTATGGGGGTAATAGAAGCGATTAAGAAGGGATTCGGCACGGCGAATAAGAATCTCGGGCTGGTTCTGGTGCTTTTCGTATTCAACGCCCTCTGGGCGATAGGCAGTCTTCCTTTCATGGCTGCAGCGAACGCCTCCGCACCGGTCACGGCCGCAGCCATGGTGTTCAGCATAGTCTTTATCCTCGTAAGCGTATTTATCCAGGGCGGGACCCTCGGCCTCGTGAGAGACCATCTTAAAACGGGCTCCATGAAACTGGCCGGCTTCATACCCCACGGCTTCAAATACTATCTTCGCCTCTTCATCCTGGGGCTCGTCATAGTGCTCATAGTCGGCATAGTCGCGGTTATAGCCACGGTCATAATAGCCGCGACCGCGCCCTTGAATAAGGTCGCCGTTACCATAGCCGCGACCGGTTTAGCGGTTGCCATAGGCCTCGTGGGGTTGTATTTTGTGGTCCTCCTCATCATGTCGCCTTATTCGATGGTCTGCGACGATACAGGTGTCGTGGCCGCGATGAAAAACAGCATGAAATTTGTAAAGGCCAAACTCGTGAAGACGATATTGCTTCTCGTCCTCCTGATATTGATATCGCTCGGAGTGGGATTCCTGGTCGGGTTCGGGACCGGGCTCGCCACGATAGCCGTGTCGCCCAGGATCGGACATGTCGTAATAGGTTTGGTAAATAGTATATTCAACGGCTATCTGGGTGTGGCCATGATAGCCTCTTTTATGTCGTTCTACTTGGGCCTTTCCGGGAAGGAAGCATGAAGGATGCGATAGAGGTACGCTGGCACGGCAGGGGAGGCCAGGGAGCGAAGACCGCGGCCCAGTTTTTGGCGGAGGCGGCGCTGGATGCCGGAAAGTTCATCCAGGCGTTTCCCGAATACGGCCCGGAGAGGGCGGGCGCCCCCATGAAGGCGTTCACTAGGATAAGCGATAAGCCGGTCACCGTCCATTCCGGCGTGAAAAACCCGGACGCGGTCGTGGTCATAGACCCGACGCTTATTAACCCCGAGGTGCTTGAGGGGCTGGCCGATACGGGTGTAGTGGTGCTCAATTCGGAAAAAACCCCCGAGGATATGCGAAAACGCCTCAACTTCACCAAAGGGAAGGTCGCGACAGTAGACGCGACGAAGATATCTCTGGAGGTGCTGGGCCTGCCCATGCCGAATACGCCCATGATAGGGGCGCTTCTTAAAACCGTAGCCATCGTATCTATGGATTCGGTCAAGGAACAGGTGAAGAAGAAGTTCCTGAAGAAACTCGGGGAAGAGAAGACCGCCGCCAATATACGCGCGATAGAAAAGGCGTACCAAGAGGTAAAAATAGGATGAACGAGAAGAAAAAAGGCTGGAAAGAACTTCCGATAGGCGGCATCGTCAACGAAAAAGGCACGGCCGCCTCTTATAAGACCGGCTCATGGAGGACGTTCAGGCCCGTCCGCGACGAATCGAAATGTATCCACTGCCTCTTTTGCTGGGTGTATTGCCCGGATTCAAGCATACTTGTCAAGGACGGAAAGATGACCGGTTTCGACTACGACCATTGTAAAGGATGCGGGATCTGCGCTTCGGTGTGTCCCGCCAAGTGCATAAAAATGGAGAAGGAGTAGCCAGGTGCAGGCCAATGCCGCCAAAGACGCGGGCGTTAAGGTAAGGACCAGGGTCACCGCCCTGACGGGGGATCAGTGCGCGGCCGAGGCGATGAGGCAGATAGATCCGGATGTTGTCGCCGCGTATCCCATTAGCCCGCAGACAGAGATAGTCATGAATTTCGCCCAGTTCGTCGCCGACGGCAGGGTGAAGACGGAGATGATACCGGTCGAGTCCGAACACAGCGCTATGAGCGCGTGCATCGGCGCCGCCGCGGCGGGAGCCAGGACCATGACCGCCACCTCCGCTAACGGCCTGGCGCTCATGTGGGAGATGGTATATATCGCCAGTGGCCTCCGGCTTCCGATAGTCATGCCGGTCGTGAACAGGGCGCTCTCCGCTCCGATAAACATACATTGCGACCACTCCGACACGATGGGTGCGCGCGACGCGGGCTGGATACAGATGTACTGCGAGGATAACCAGGAGGTCTACGAGAGCATAATCCTGGCGGTCAAGATAGCCGAGCACAAAGACATATCGCTTCCCGTCATGGTCTGCCAGGACGGGTTCATCACCAGCCATGCCGTTGAGAGGGTTGAGATCTTTGAGGACGCCGCGGTCAAAGAATTCATAGGCGGCTATACGCCCAAATTTTCCGTTCTCGATGTGGACCACCCGATTACAGTAGGTTCCATCGATCTTCAGGATTACTATTTCGAGCATAAGAGACAGCAGGCGGAGGCGATGAGAAGCGCCTGCTCGAAGATGCCCGAGGCCTTCGCGGCGTTCGAAAGGGCATTCGGCAAAAGATACGGTTTCATAGAGGGGTACCGCCTCGAAGACGCCGAGATAGCGGTCGTCGTATTGAGTTCCGCCGCCGGCACCGCGAGGGGCGTGGTAGACGGACTCAGGGAGAAGGGCGTTAAGGCGGGGCTCTTGAAGCCCCGGTTCATGAGGCCTTTTCCGGCCGCCGAGATAGTGAAAGCGCTCTCCGGCAAGAAGGCCGTCGCCGTGCTCGACAGAAGCGACTCGTTCTCGAATCAGGGCGGGCCGGTATGCTGCGAGGTAAAGGCGGCGCTGTTCGGTTCAGGCGTCGCGCCTTTAGTGGCAAATTACATATTCGGGCTCGGCGGCAGGGACATATACACCGAGGATATAGGCAGGGTATTCGCCGACCTTCAGGATGCAGTGAAGACCAAAAAGATTAAAGAAAGCGTTACGTATCTGGGAGTACGCTAAAATGGCAAACTTAAAGGACCTCTCGAAGAAGATCCCCGAGCGATTGGGCCCGGGCCACCGCCTGTGCGCCGGGTGCGGCGCCTCTATCGCGGTAAGACAAATACTCATGGGGACCACAGACCCGGTCGTCGTCGGCTCCGCGACGGGATGCCTCGAGGTCGCTACTACTATATTCCCGTTCTCCGCCTGGAACACGCCCTTCATCCACAGCGCCTTCGAGAACGCGGCCGCGACGATGTCGGGGGTAGAGACGGCATACCGCGCGCTCAAAAAACAGGGCAAGATAAATAAGGAATTGAAGTTCATCGCGTTCGGCGGAGACGGCGGCACGTATGATATAGGGCTTCAGGCCCTCTCCGGCGCCCTGGAACGGGGCCACAGGTTCGTCTACGTCTGTTACAATAACGAGGCCTACATGAACACGGGCGTACAGCGTTCCGGCGCCACGCCTTACTGCGCCTCCACGACCACGGCGCCGGCCGGCAAGGCTTCAACAGGCAAGCCCCAGGCGAGAAAGGACCTCACCTCGATCGTCGTAGCCCACAAGATACCTTACGCGGCGCAGGCGTCCATTTCGCATTGGAACGACCTGATTACGAAGTCCCAAAAGGCGTTCGCGGCCGACGGGCCGGCGTTTTTGAACGTGATAGCCATGTGCCACAGGGGATGGGGGTTCAAGCAGGAGAGTTCGGTGGACATCTCAAAACTGGCCGTCGAGACCTGTTACTGGCCGCTTTACGAAGTGGAGAACGGCAGGTACAAGGTCAATTACAAACCGAAAGAGATAAAGCCCTTAACGGATTTCCTCAAGACGCAGAAACGCTTTGCCCATCTTTTCAAGGAGGAGAATAAGCCATTGCTTGAGCAGTTCCAGGCCCAGGTAAAGAAGGACTGGGAAGAGCTCCTACGAAAAGAGACCCTTCCTCAAACCTGATCCTTTTTAAATTTATATATCATTATATAGAAATATCCGTTCTTTTAGTATTTAAGAAGTATCGTTCTTTTAAAAATCGTTCCCCTGTAGCTCAGCTGGTAGAGCATGTGGCTGTCTTTAGCGGCAGCTTCCGCGGGAAACCGCGGTTGAAAAAGCGGGCTAATTCAGGGAAGTCCTAACGCGAGAGCGAAGGATAATCCTGAGCTAAGTCCTGCGGGAAAAACGCAGGTAAATGTGCAGAGACTATATACCCGCCTCCTAAAATCAGGCGATGCCTGATCATGGAGATGAGATAGTCCAAGTCCGGAAGCAATTCCGGGTTACTTGTAACCACAGTGTCCCTGGTTCGAGTCCAGGCGGGGGAGCCAATTTGAATGAAAATCCGAACTTCCCTTTTTCTCGCGGATTGAGCGGTAAT
>CAZPYQ010000021.1:0-15799 GCA_964590585.1 uncultured Planctomycetia bacterium
ACTTTTAGTACCGCAGTTTGCCAGGGCCGAAGAGACCAAACCCATACAGTTGGCGGTCTTTAATCCCGTCCAGCTCGTTCCGGAGGACGTATCCATAAGGGGCCTGCGCCTGAGCCTTTTCTATACCGTGAATGATAACGTATCAGGGTTGAGCCTCGTATGGCTGGGCGTCAACAGGGCCACAGGCGACGTGAACGGCGTTGAGATCGGGCTCGGAAACTGGGTAGAGGGCTCGGCCTACGGAGCCCAGTTGGGCATAGTCAACCACTCCGGGGACCGTTTTGTCGGACTGCAATACGGCATGGTGAATGTCACCGAAGGCGACTTGAGCGGCCTGCAGTGGGGGCTCGTGAACTGGACGGAAGGTTTCATGCACGGAATACAATGCGGTGTCGTAAACGTCGCGAATGACCAGTCTGTCGGCGTAGAGCTGGGCGTGGTCAATTATAACGAGGGATCGTTCAGGGGCTTCCAGGGAGGCCTTGTCAATTATGCCGAAGAGATGAACGGGTTCCAATTGGGGCTCGTCAACTACACGAAATCTCTTAACGGCCTGCAGATAGGCCTCGGCAACTACAACGGCAACAAAGAACCGATGGAGTTCATGGTTCTCGTCAATTGGTCGTTCTAAAGGATTAAAATCAATCGAAATAGGGGCAGTGGCCGTTTTTTTAGGTAAAACAATAAGTCGCTGTCCCTAATTTTTTAAAGATAAATGACAGTTATTCCCGGTTTTTGGCCATGAAAAAAATATTGAGCATAATATGCGCGGCTTTATTAGTCGCGGCGATAGGATCGAAGGTGGGGTTATCGCCCCATCAGTCGCTGGTGGCGGCTATCTTCTGTATCTCGATCATGGGTGTCCTCCTGTACTGGGATCTGCGCCTCAGTTTCGTCTTTTTCGGCGCCGGGGTCATGCTCATCACGCGTTCGATAGACCTCGAGAACCTTATAAAATTCGCCTCCCTTGACGTCATGCTGTTCTTGATCGGCATGATGATACTGGTCGGCATGCTGAACGACGCGGGATTTTTCTACTGGGTCATCACGCGCCTCATAAGGATAAAGAACATAACGGGGGAGAAGCTGTTCATAGTCCTCATGATAATATCGGGGGCCTTGTCAGCCCTGATGGGAGAGGTCGCGTCTATCATTATCATGTCGAAGATAATCATGGATATATGCGACCTGACCGATACGGATCCTGTGCCCATAATCCTGGCCTCCATCATGGCCACGAACATAGGCTCTTCGGGGACGGTGCTCGGCAACCCCATAGGCATCCTGATCGCCGCGCGCGCAAACCTTACATTCGAAGATTTCATGAAGCAGGCCTTTCCCATCACGGTTGTAATGCTCGGCATAACCATAGGCATCCTTTCCGTATGGTACAGGAAGACGATAAGCAAGATGACGGGAAGGCTCAAGGCGCTGAATGAAAACCATTATTTCATATCGCTCATAACCATATCCACGGATATCAAGACAAAGGTCAGCATAGGTATATTCAGCGCCATGCTTCTGTGTATCTTCTTTCACCGAAGGGCCGAGGTCTTTTTCGGCCTGGAGGAAAACAGCCTTCTCATGATAACACCCATAATCTTCGCGGGCATAGCCATGCTATATCGCAGGGACAGGATACGTATTTATGTCGAGCGCGAAGTGGAATGGATGTCGGTACTGTTCTTTCTCTTTCTCTTCGCGCTTACGGGGGTAGTGAAATACAGCGGCATCTCGGACATAGTGGCGCGGGACCTCATAGGAAAGTTTGGCACCTCACAGGGCCTCCTATCCGGCATATTCATATATTCGAGCGCCTTCTTATCCAGCATACTGGACAATACGGTTGTGGTGGCCTCTTATATCCCGATAGTCCAGAGCCTGGGCAGCATGAAGGTCAACATGGAGCCCTTATGGTGGGCCATACTCTTTGGCGCCTGTTACGGCGGTAATATCACCATTATAGGCTCTACCGCGAATATCGTGGCGGCGGACATACTGGAAAGAAAGCGCAATAAAAAGATAAGCTTTCTTGCCTGGTTGAAGATAGGCTCGGTCGTGGGCCTTATCACGATAACCATTACATATATCGCCATCAGCCTTATATCCTAGCAGGGAAGTTGACATCCCATGAGAAATATCGCGTCAGCGCTATCCCTCGCGCTCATCCTTTCGTTTTTTTCTCCGACCGCCTTTCCCGAAGAAGAGGAGATGCAGTATAAGAAATTTAATCTTGAGAACGTCTCCTGCGACGCCGGCATACTTTACAAAGACACGCCCTATGGCATGCGGGTAGGCGTCTCCGCCGTCGCCACCGGCAGGGGCGCGGAATTCAGAAAATGGAGCGTTTCCGATATACGCTTGAGGATAGGCCGGAAGGCGGTGAGGCCGGACGCGGCAGGGAAATTTTTCGTTACGAAAGAGTCCTTGTTCCGCGTGCCGGCGGCGGTGGTCTTCGCGGCCATAGGCACGCAGATAGACGTGGACGGGACGGCGCTTGAGAAAGGCATAGGGAAGGCCGGCGCGGCTATCGGGCTGGGCCTTCTAGTCATGCAGGCAAAGGGCGACATAGACGGCATGCAATGCTCGTTCAATCTGGATAAGGATACGGCCGCCTCTATCGAGTCCGGCCGCGACGCCATAGAGATAACCATGGAGAACCCCGAACTGCGTCTTAAGGAAACCGTGAAGATAGGTATCGTGAGGCCCTCCGCCGGAGCAGAAAAGAGATTCGACTATAGCGGCATGGGCCAGGATGAGCTTATCGCTTTTGTAGACAGGCTTGAAGGCGAAGTCGCCGGCCTGGAAAAGGACCAGGGGTCATATAAATACGGAAGGGATCCGGAATATGACGGGCTCCAGCGAAGGATAGAGGAGCTTCAGGCGGAGCGCGGCATAGCGTACAAGACATGGCTGGAAAGACAAAATCGCTGACAGGACACCGTATAGTACCGCTTGGCGCCCTCTTATGCGCATGCATCATCGTTTCAGGATGCGCCACCATGCGTTATCCCGGCGCGTATAAAGTGGCGGGCAAGGAGGTCAGGGAGTTTAAGGAGCTGGACGACGAAAGGGCCCTCAAACTCATAGCGCTTATCTACAATATCAAACGCGAAAAATGGGAAGACGGCATCGCCAGGAGCCTGGCGCTTCAGGAATACCTGGGCCTCATCGCAAAGAGAAATTCTTCGTATGCCAGGGATTCCGGGATCTTCGGCATAGATTACGATAAGGTCAAACTCCCCGATTGGAAAGACGCGGATCTCGTCAGGTTGTATGACAGCCTTGAGCCCAGGACCCGCGGTTACTATATAGATTCCGCGCCGGAACTTACGGATACACAAAACGCCGAGAGGATAATGTACCTGACCGCGGTAAGCGCCGTTTCCACAGAGATGAAAAAACGGAGCAACACCCGCAATGCCGTTTCTATAGCCGGCCAGGTCCTCATGGCCGTTCTTACGGCGGCGTTATCGATGTTGTGAAGGCGAACGGGAAAACGACTATCATGCAGAATGTCCTTTCAGTCGCGGCGAGATAGTCGGCCTTCCCGGCCCGAACGGCGCCGGACTTTATTTTTTTGCCTTTTACGCGGGATAAGTGTAAAATATAAACAAAATGTACCGCATATCAACCTGCGCGAACGGCCCGGAGACATGGATATAACTAAAAGAGCCGTCTCTATCTTTACAGCCATCATCCTTCTCGCGCCTCTCCAGGGGGCAAGGGTCCATTCGGAAGAGGCGAAGGCCGAAGTTCCGGCAAAGGTCCTCACCATAAGAGATTCCATAACAATAGCGCTTATAAACAATAAGGCCATTCAGCGCCAGGAAGAAGAGGTCAATTACGCGCTTGCCGGTATCTCATACGCCAAAAGCCTCTTCCTGCCCCGGATAGAGGCAGGATTCGGATATACCTATAATGACTCGGTCTTGAGTTCCCTGGATACGCCTTCCAAGCGCAAGGACCCCCGCATATTCTCTGGGTACAAGAACGACAACCTCTTCGAGGTCTCCGCCGAGGAGTCCATCTATAACGGCGGGGCCAACATAGCCAACTTGAAGCAGACCAGGCTGGGCCTCAAATACCAGGAGGAGACGCTTAAGGCCGCTAAACTGGATATAGAGTTTGAGGTGAAGCGGCTCTTCTACGGGCTCTTACTCGCCCACGAGACCAGGCGAATCGCTTCCGATCTAGTCGGCCAGGCCCGGGCGCATTATGAGGAAGCCCTGAAGAAATACGGCCAGGGCGCCGCTTCCAAATTCGATGTCCTGCAATCCAAGGTGCAGGTATCGCGCCTCGTTCCCCAGCTCGTAAGCGCCGAGAACGCCATAGACCTTCTCACGGCGGAATTCAAAGAGACGCTCTTTCTCGATATTAAGGACAAAATCGATATATCGGGGAATCTGGGATATTCCAAAATAGAGATAAAAGAGGATGAGTTCCTGAAGGAGGCATACTCCAGGAACCCGAAGATGGCCTTAAGGCTTTTGGGCATAGATATAAACAAGTGGGGTATCGAGTTCGCGAAGGCAGGTTGGCTGCCTCAGGTAAGCGCCGCCGCTTCATACAGCGCCAGGTCCGACGTCTTCGCCCGCATGACGGATTCGCGCCACGATAAATGGTCGGTCGGCGTCAGGGCGAGCATAGCGGTATTCGACGGATTCGCCACGAAGGCCAGGGTGGACGAGGCGAGGGCCAGATACAGACAGGCGTATCTGGAAAAGGAAGACATCGTGGAGCAGTTGGCGGTTGACGTGAAGAACGCGTGCCTTAATTTAAATGAAGCGAGGTCCATAGTGGAGGCGGAGCGCGAAAGCGTAGCCGAGGCCAGGGAGGCGTTGAGGTTGTCGGAGGTCAGGTTCGATAACGGCGTCGGGATAAATCTGGACGTTCTGGACTCTCAGGTGGCTTTGGCGCAGGTGGAGCAGATACTCGCGCAGGGTATATATGACTATATAATGGCGAAGGCCCAGCTCGACAGGACGATGGGGCGGGAATATTCCAGGGAGGCTTATTATTATGAGAATATTTAAAAACATAAAGGATAAGATAAAAGAGCTTACCGGTAAGAGGAAGAGGGCCTTCAGGATAGCGGTTGCGCTCATAGTTATCGTCTCCGCGGCCATCGGCGCCAGTTTTATCTATAACAAGGTCGAGTCGGCGGGGCAGATAAAGGTATCCGGCAATATCGAAGGCGACGATATTCGCATCTCGTTCAGGGTGGCCGGCCAGATAGCGGAACTTTTGGCCGACGAAGGAAGCGTATTGAAGACAGGGGATGTGGTCGCGCGGCTCAATAAGGATGAACTGACCAAGCTTAAAGAGCAGGCGGAGGCCTCGCTGAGGCTGGCCGAGTATCAGTATGAACTGGATAAGATAGACTACGTGAGGGCGGAGAACCTTTTCAAGGAAGGCGCTGTCTCCGCCCAGGCGAGGGACCTGGCGAAGACCAGGTTTGACACGGACGCCGCCAATAAGGAGCAGTTGAAGGCCGCGCTTGAACTGGCCAGGATAAAGCTGGAAGACTGGGCGGACTTAAGGTCCCCGCTAAACGGTTATGTGATAGTGAAGAGCGCCCTGCCCGGAGAGGTCGTTCAGGCGGGCGCACCGGTATTCACGGCGATAGATTTGAACAGCGTATGGGTCACGGCATATATCAACGAGACCGATCTGGGGAGAGTAAAACTGAACCAGAAGGCGTATGTTAAGACAGACACCTATCCGGACAAAAAGTATGCCGGCAGGGTATCCTTCATATCCCAGCAGACGGAGTTTACCCCGAAATTCATCCAGACCGATAAAGAACGGGTAAAGTATGTCTACAGGATAAAGGTCAGGGTGGACAATTCGAGCCTGGACCTGAAACCCGGCATGCCCGCGGACGCGTACATACTGGTCAAATAAACCTCACTCGATGAGCGCCATAAAGACCCAAAATCTCACCCGAAAATTCGCCTCCCTCACAGCGCTTGACCATCTCAATATCGAGGTCGAAGAAGGGGAGATCTTCGGCCTGGTCGGCCCGGACGGGGCAGGCAAGTCCACCACCATGAGGTTACTTACAGGGATATTGAACCCCACGGAAGGCGAGGCGTGGGTCTACGGCAAGCATACCGTCAAGGAGGCCGAGCCCCTGAAAGAGCATATCGCCTACATGTCGCAGCGCTTCGGGCTCTACGAGGAGTTGACGGTAGATGAGAATATAAATTTTTACGCGGATGTGTACGGCGTCGCCAAAGAGAAGCGGTCCGCCGATATCGAACGCCTCCTGGGATTTTCCGGGCTCCTGCCTTTCAAGGGACGCTATGCCGGCAAATTATCCGGCGGCATGAAACAAAAACTTGGCCTCGCCTGCGCCCTGATACATACCCCGAAGGTCCTCTTCCTTGACGAGCCGACAAACGGCGTAGACCCCGTTTCCCGGAGGGACTTCTGGAACATACTTTATGACCTTTTAAAGGAGAAGGTGACCATATTCTGCTCCACCTGCTATCTTGATGAGGCCGAGCGGTGCCGCAGGGTCGGGCTCCTGCACAGGGGCAGGCTTTTACGTTGCGACTCTCCCGACGCGGTAAAGCGGGAATACGGCGCGAAGACCCTTGAAGAGGCGTTTATAAAGATAATAAAGGAACACGAAGAAGATGGGGCAAAATAATATCGCCGTGAGCGTCCAGGGGTTAGAAAAGAGATTCGGCGCCTTCACCGCCGTAAATCGTATAAATTTCGAGGTCCGGCAGGGCGAGATATTCGGCTTCCTGGGGCCTAACGGCGCCGGCAAGTCCACCACCATAAGGATGCTCTGCGGGATCATCTCTCCCACCTCCGGCACGGGCCTGGTGGGCGGATATGACATTGTAAAGGAACAGCATAAGATAAAAGAGAATATCGGCTACATGTCGCAGCGGTTTTCCCTCTATGACGACCTTACCGTGGAAGAGAACATCAATTTTTACAGCGGCATATACGCCATCCCCCTGAAAGAGAGGAAGGAGCGTCTCGAGTCGACCGTGCGCACCGCCGGGCTGGAAGGCATGGAGTCGAGCCTTACGGCCACGCTCGCTGGCGGCTGGAAGCAGCGCCTCGCGCTCGGGTGCGCGCTCCTGCACAGGCCGAGGATACTCTTTCTGGACGAACCCACTTCAGGCGCCGATCCCATTACCCGCGCCAATTTCTGGGAGATCATAAAGAGGCTGGCCGGTGAAGGGGTGACCGTCTTTGTCACCACCCATTACATGGACGAGGCGGAGAACTGTAACCGCATGGTCCTCATCTACCACGGCACTATCATAGCAATGGGCACTCCGCAGGAGATGAAGACCGAATGCATGAAAGATGAGGTGCTTGAGATAGCCATGTCCGATTCCCAGGATTGGCTTGAAAGGATAATGAAAATAGAAGGCGTAAAGGAGGCCGCCCTCTTCGGTTCCAACATACACGCCGTTGTCCACAATAGCTCCGGGGCCATACCCCTCTTGAAGGATTTTTTGACAAAGGAAAAGGCCGAGGCCTTCACCATAAAGAAGATAACCCCTTCCCTGGAGGATGTCTTTGTTTCGTCCATAGAAAACTATGACAAGGAGCACATGCCGGATGAGCCTAAGAAGAATTGAGGCCATAGCCCGGAAGGAATTCATCCAGATAAGGCGCGACCCGCGCAGCCTCATACTTGCCCTGGGGATACCGATATTTCTCCTGCTCATATTCGGCTACGGACTCTCGCTGGATATAAACCACGTGCGCACCGTCGTATGGAACCAGGACGCGTCCTCGGAACTGACGCGGGATTTCCTGCGCAATTTTGAAAATTCCAAATACTTCAAGATAGTCGGATACACGGATAACTACAGGGAGATCGAGCGCATGATCGATGCCGGCGAGGTCATAATGGCGCTCGTCATCCCCAAGGACTTCTCCCTTTATATCGAATCGGGGAAGACAGCGCCCCTGCAGCTTCTCATGGACGGAAGCGACGCCAATACCGCGACCATAGCCAGGGGGTATGTGGACGCGGTCGTCTCCGATTATAACGTGAAGCTGGTGGCGGACGCGTTTGCCCGGCACGGCCTTAATGTCCCCAGGTCTTTTGACGCCCGTTCGAGGATCTGGTACAACATGGGGCTCACGAGCACATGGTTCATCGTCCCCGGCGTCATAGCGATGATAATAATGATAATCGCCGCATTATTAAGCTCCATATGCATAGCCCGGGAGTGGGAGAGGGGCACTATGGAACAATTGATCTCCACTCCGGTAAAGGCCCCGGAGCTCGTCATGGGCAAGTTCATACCTTATTTTGTTATAGGTTTCTTTGATCTCACGGTGGGCCTGGTCATGGCCAGGTTCCTGTTTCACGTGCCTTTCAGGGGGAGCTATCTTTTGCTTTTCATTTTAAGCTCGCTCTTCTTGACGGGTGCCCTGTCGCAGGGCATATTGATATCCATAGTCGCAAGGACCCAATTGATGGCCAGCCAGCTGGCCACGCTTAGTACGATGATACCGACCATAATCCTCTCCGGCTTCATCTACCCGATCTTCAAACATGCCCAGGGCGCTGCAGCTGGTCACATATCTCGTCCCGGCGCGCTATTACATAGTCATAGCGAGGACGTTATTTTTAAAGGGCGTCGGCATGCGCGTCATCTGGAACGACGCGCTCTTTCTTTTATTGTTCGGCTCTGTAATGCTGGGCCTGGCGATAAAGAGGTTCAGAAAGAAGGTGGCCCTATGAATTTCGCCAGGGCGCAGGCTATCCTGGTAAAAGAGTTCAAGCAGGTCTTTCGCGACCCCCGCATGAAGACGGTCATCTTCATAAGCCCCCTCATACAGATCATCCTTTTCGGATATGCCGCCAATAAGGATATAAATTTCGTCCCAACGGCCATCTATGACCAGGACAACACTCCGGCCAGCCGCGAACTCCTGCGCAGGTTCACCTTCTCCGGATATTTCGTTCCCGAACATTATCTCTTTAGCGGTAAGGACGAGAATTCGGTCCTGGATAAGGGGCTCGCCACGGTCGTCATAAAGATCGACAGGGGCTTCGGCCGCGACCTTGCTTCCGGCGGGGATGCCCGGATACAGCTTGCCTTTGACGGTTCAGATTCGAACACGGCCATGATAGTCATGGGTTATGCCAATGCCATAACAAACGGGTACCGTTACGATCTGATGAGGCAGGATGCCGCGTCAAGCGGCAGGATAAGCGGCGTGCCAAGCGTGGGTTTAAGGGACCGCCCATGGTTCAACGGAAACCTCGTTTCGAGGAACTACTATCTCCCCGGGGTCATCTCCATGATCGTGACCATGATGTCGCTTCTTTTGAGCGCCATGGCCATAGTGAAGGAGAAGGAGATAGGCACCATGGAACAATTGACCGTAAGCCCCCTGGAGCCTTTGGAGCTTATCGCGGGGAAACTTCTGCCATTCGGGGTAATAGCGCTCATACAGGTCACCCTCATCACCGTGCTGGGGGTGTTGTGGTTTCATATACCGCTTAGGGGCAGCATCTTGCTCCTTCTCTTTTCCACCTGCATATATCTTTTCACCACTTTGGGGATAGGGCTCTTTATCTCGACCATATCGACGACACAACAGGAGGCCATGATGTCGGTATTTCTGTTTTACATGCCGACGATACTACTCTCCGGGTTCGCCTACCCTATCGCCAACATGCCGAAGGTCATACAGTGGTTCACATTTTTCAATCCGCTGCGTTATTTCATGGTGGTCACGAGGAGCATATTTTTAAAAGGGGTGGGGATAGACATACTGTGGGTACAGCTTTTGCCGCTTCTCGTCATGGGCGTCCTCGTAATAGCGACGAGTGCGCTCAGGTTCCGCAAGGCGTTAGGATGATTTCCGGCTCCTTATAAGGCCAAACACCTGCATCGGGACAAGCGAATACCGTTTTCTTTTCCTCGCAAGCACCGGGGCGAAGGATGCGCCGTATGCCGCCAGGTAATCCTTTAATGCCCTCGCCTCGCCCGCGCAGTAATCGTCGAACAGCACATGGTATTGCGCGAATAGCGGATGGAGCGTGGTCAGGATATAAAGGCCCGCCGAGTAGAGGTCGGAATCGATGTGGACGACCACGCCGCGGCCGTCCGAAAGGCCCGCGTTCTCTTCAAGCCACCGGGGCAATGTCTCATTGAACCAGCCTTTGACGAACGCCACACGGCTGTCCGGTATATCGGGTACCTTGCCGCCCGTATCGAAGTATCCCGCGGGCCGCTGGCGCCATTTTTCCGGCAGCCCCACAAACGAGTCGAACCCGAAGAAGACGGATCCGCCGTTTTTGTCCATCTGGGACCATTTGCGGATACTGTTTCCCCTGTAGACGCCGAATTCCAGGAACAATAGCGGCCTGGAGCCGCCTATCTCGCGGTACACGTCCTCGAAATAGCGTTCCTTCGGTATCTCCGACAATATTTTTTCGGGAAGGAGAGATGTCCCCGAAGAACGGATCGCGGAATAGTTCGCGATAAGCTCCAGTAAGTCCGTCGGCGCCAGATACGCCAGATTCTTGAATATCTCTCTAATGTCTATCAATAGTCCCGGCCTTTCGATATGAGGTTATATTTTTATTTTGGCCCATTATCCCATTCCCGTCTTTGCTAGTCAACATAAAAACCGCCTTACAAGGATAAAATAAATAAATGCTTGAAGTTTCGCCGCAAAAGGTGTATAATTACCGGTAACTGCAATAGTTTTACAAAGCAGAGTCCGGCCTGCCGCAGATGACGGGGATGGAGCCGTTAAGGCAGATATAAAGCCGGCAAACAGGGAGGTAACATGGGATATCAGGGTGGCGGCGGTGGATTTGGAGGGCCTCGGGAAATGCATAAAGCGATCTGTGCCGAATGCAAGAAGGAATGCGAAGTCCCCTTCAAACCCAGAGAAGATCGTCCGGTTTATTGCAAGGAATGCTTCTCAAAGCGCAAGAACGAAGGCCGCTAAGAAAAAGTTTTTGGAAGATAAAAAATAGGGACAGAGACCATTTTAAAAAATAGTGGCTGTCCCTATTTTTACTATTTTCGCGGACAAAGATTGAAGAAAGGGTGCCTTTATGAAAAGTCGCGCTAAGGAACGGCCTATCGAAAAGATAGGCATATTGACGGCCGGAGGGGATTGTCCCGGATTAAACGTCGTGATAAGAGGGGTCACGAAGATAGCCATCCATAAGCACAATATGCAGGTCATAGGTTTCAAGGACGGTTATGAAGGATTGATAAAGGATGATTTTATCGCTTTGAACAACAAAGACGTATCCGGCATACTCACCTTAGGCGGAACAATATTGGGCACCTCTAATACGGCGGACCCCTACAATTATGCCGTCCAGAAGGGGGGCAGGATAATATCGAAAAACCTTTCCCGCGAGGCGATAGCGAATTATAAAAGACATGATCTAAGCGCCCTCATCACGGTAGGCGGCGACGGGACGCTGGCGGTCGCTGCCAGGCTGGTCCGTGACGGGCTTAATATAGTGGCGGTGCCGAAGACCATAGACAATGACCTGGCGGAGACGGATTTCACCTTCGGTTTTGACTCCGCGGTCGTCACGGCGACCGAGGCGATAGACAAGCTCCATTCCACGGCGCAGTCGCATCACAGGGTGATGATACTGGAGGTCATGGGCCGCTACGCCGGCTGGATAGCGCTTCACGCCGGAGTCGCGGGCGGCGGAGACGTCATATTGATACCGGAAATACCTTACGACATTAAAAAGATCTGCGCCAAGCTGGAGGAACGCCACAGGCACGGCAAGCGTTTCAGCATAATAGTCGTCGCCGAGGGCGCGAAACCCAAAGGCGGCAAGGTAACGGTGGCGAGGGTCGTGGAAAAGTCCCCGGAGAAGATACGCCTGGGGGGCGTGGCGAACCGCCTGGCGGAGGCCATTGAGAAGACGGTCCACCTGGAGACCCGCGCCACCATACTTGGACACGTCCAGAGAGGGGGAACGCCCACACCTTACGACAGGAACCTGGCGACGGCGTTCGCGAGCGAGGCGTTGAAACTGGTGCTTAAAAGGAGGTTCGGCCGGATGGTGTCTTATAAATTCGGAAGGATAGGATCCGCGCCTATAAAGAAGGCGATAAGCCGCCTTAAACTTGTGCCGATGGGCCATCCGCTCCTGGAATCCGCGAAGGCGATGGGCGTGAGCTTCGGCGACTGACGGCAGGATGCCTTAGATGAACGGCAATATCGCGAATTTAAAATTTCTCTTAAGATCGCTCGCCCACAGGAACTACCGCCTCTTCTTCGTAGGCCAGGGGATATCCTTAGTCGGCTCCTGGATGCAGATAATAGCCTTAAGCTGGCTCGTCTACCGCATGACGAACTCCGCGTTTCTTCTGGGCATCGTCGGATTCGCCAGCCAGATACCCACGTTTATATTGGCGCCTTTTGCCGGTGTGCTCGCCGACCACTGGCGGAGAAGGTCCATCCTCGTGGTGACCCAGGTAGCCGCGATGCTGCAGGCCTTTATACTCGCCGCCCTGGCGCTTACCGGCGCCATACAGGTCTGGCACATCATAGCCTTGAGCACGTTGCTGGGCTTGATAAACGCCTTTGACGTGCCGGCGAGGCAGGCGTTCGTCGTGGACCTGATAGAGAAACGCCAGGATCTGGGAAACGCCATCGCGCTCAACTCCCTCACCTTTAACGGCGCGAGGCTCGTAGGGCCGTCCCTGGCCGGCATACTTGTGGCCGTCGTGGGCGAAGGGGTCTGTTTTTTGATAAACGGCATAAGTTTTCTGGCGGTCATCTTCGCGCTTCTGGCTATGAAAATAGACTTGAAAGATACGCCCCAGGAGGAATATTCCCTGCTGGAGAGGATGAAGGAAGGCCTCTTCTATACATTTAACCACGTTCCCATACGCCGCATATTGACGATCGTTACCCTTATGAGTCTCCTGGGCATGTCATACGTCGTCCTGATGCCGGTCTTCGCGAAGGATATACTGGGCGGAGGGGCCGAGACCTTAGGTTTCCTCATGGGCTCCCTCGGCGTCGGGGCCCTGGGCGGGGCGGTCTATCTTGCCTCCAGGAAGAATGTCTCGTGGGCGGAGAACAATATCTTCGTATCTACCTTAGGATTCAGCCTGGCGCTGGCGGCCTTTTCATTTTCCAGGAATTTTTGGCTGTCGCTCATACTCATCCTGTCGGTGGGCTTTTCGGTCATAGTGCAGATATCCTCCTGCAACATAATGGTCCAGACCATGGTCGACGACGATAAGCGCGGGCGTGTAATGAGTTTTTACATGATGTCCTTCCTGGGCATGGCGCCTTTCGGCAGCCTCCTGGCGGGGAGTCTCGCCAGCAGGATAGGCGCGCCGCACACCTTATTGCTAAGCGCCCTCATGTGCCTTCTGGCCTTACCTTTAATAAGGAGGCCGATGGCCTCATGATATCAGGGAGAAAGCGATGACGGGTTTTTTTATAAAATGGTCCGTGAATGCCCTGGCGCTTCTTGCGGTGGTGCATGCGATACCCGGCATCCATGTCGACAGGCTCGGGACCGCCCTGGTAGCCGCGCTCGTCCTCGGGCTGGTCAATGTCTTTTTCAAGCCCGTCATACTCCTCTTCACCCTCCCCGTAAATATCCTGTCCCTCGGATTCTTGACGCTGGTCATAAACGCGTTTCTATTCTATCTCGTATCGAGGATGGTCCCGGGTTACAGCATAGCCGGTTTCTGGGCCGCGTTCTGGGGGGCGCTGGCCTTCAGCGTCGTTAGCTTCATCTTAAACCTTTTCATAAGCCCGCGGGGAAATGTCGGGACGCAATTCTACCATTACGCCAGGCGCGGCTATCCGAAGGACGACAACGTGATAGATGTGGAGGCGGAGGTGGAAGATGCTGATGACGGGGATGACGCGCCTTCATGATATAAGGCGTTTACGGGGAAGTTCAATCCTGACTTTCGCGGAGCTGTTTTTCCGCGTCGATGATGTCGCGGTTTATGAGGTATATGGCCCTTCTTATCTTCTCTTTGAGTCCCGCCGATATCGGAACCTCGCCTATCTCCCTTAATATCTGGGCCGACATGCGCAGATACCGTACGACCTCGCCCTCGTCGGTATCGGTGACCTTAAGGGCATTTGAAAATTTGGCCCCCCGCATCCACGCCTCCATCGTATGGGCGAGATGGAAATGCGGGGCCTTGCTTAAGGGGTATATGCCGTATTTCGATTCCCTGTGCCTTATCTTCTTGTAGATATCTTCGCATATAGCCCTTATCTCCTGGCTCGCCTTCGAGAGGTTCAGGAGCCTTTGGTTCCTCCTCGGCTCGAAGACGCACGCGGACGCCATGACTCCGAGGCCGATCTCATCGAGCCTTTCGAACGCGCCGTATTCGTAAAGTTCGGAAAGTATCAGTTCGTACCCGTAGGCCGTCCTGGCGAATCTACCCTTTGAGGTGAGCGCTCCGCCCGCTATGTAACCCGATTCCTTCAATAATTTAAGCTTGGATTCCATGAGGCGCCCCGCCTCGCTCTTCTGGTGCCTCTTTGTCTGGAAGTGATGCAGGGATAGGGGGTAGATCCTGAAGAGGTCGTCTTTGTATATCCCGTAGAGGTTCAAGATAGTCGCGTAGGAGGTATTGAACTGGCTCCTCACCTCTTCGGGCCTTCCGAAGATGACGCGCCTTACCTCATCGGTCCTTATCCTGTGAAGGTTGACGCGGCTGTATACGAAGCCCTCTTTGTCTTTTCCGCGCCTGCCGGCCCGGCCGGCCATCTGGTAGAAGTCTCTCGTCTTCAGGTTCCTCATGCGGTTCAAGTAGAATTTCTGGAGACCGTCGAATATGACCGAACGGCTCGGCATGTTTATACCCAGCGCGAACGTCTCCGTCGTGAATATGACCTTGAGAAGGCGGCTCGTGAAGAGCCTCTCCACCACCTCTTTAAGCGTCGGGAGCATCCCCGCATGATGGTAGGCTATGCCCCTTTGCACGAGATGAGTGAGCGTCATGGCGCTCTTTTCGCCCTTAAGGTCAAAACGGCCGCAGAGAGAATCGTAGAGCGATGTTATCCTCTCCCGTTCGTCTTCGCTCAGGAAATTCTGGCTGTAGAGTTCGAACGCGAGCTCCTCGGCGCGTTTCCTGCCGAAGACAAAATATATGCAGGGAAGGCCGTCCTTCTGCCGGATGTAATTTATTAGGCTACCCAGTTTATTCGGTTTGCCGCCCTTCATGTATCTTAGGTGCTCTATCCTGTCGAAGACGCTGTTGTTGCACTGGTAGAAGAAGTGGAGCGGCACCGGCCTCTTCTCTTCGATGACCACCTTGACCGGTTTTTTATGTATCGATTCTATCCACCGGGCGAACTCCTCTATGTTGGGTATGGTGGCGGAGAGGGCGAGGACCTTCATACGCGGCGGCATGAATATGAGAGACTCTTCCCAGACGGTGCCGCGTTCCGGGTTATCTATGTAATGGACCTCGTCGAATATTATCCACGAGTATTTCTCGATCTGCCCGGAGCCTTCCAGTATCTTGTTGCGGAATATCTCCGTAGTCATTATGAGGACCGGGGCCCCGGAATTGAGCGAGACGTCGCCGGTCAATATGCCTATGCGGTCGCGGTACTTGGCCTGGAAGTCGCGGAACTTCTGGTTCGAGAGGGCCTTGAGAGGCGCCGTATATATAACGCTCTCATTCTTCGCTATACAGCTTTCTATGACGTGTTCGGCGATAGCGGTCTTTCCCGCGCCGGTCGGCGCCGAGACGATGACGGAATGGCCTTCGTTTATGTGGTTTATGGCTTCTCTCTGGAACCGGTCGTATATCATGTGCTT
>CAZPYQ010000022.1:0-15398 GCA_964590585.1 uncultured Planctomycetia bacterium
ATATAAAGACTATGACGCACAAAAGCCCCATCCATTCGGCTAATTTAATGTTTAAACCGTATATTTGTGTGACGAACGCGCGCTCGAAGGGAAGGAGCAATATGAGAAGATATACGCCGTAGATAAGGCGCCAGGAAAGGAGCAAAAGAACCACCGGAATCAAAAGTAGATATAAGGCGCTATGCTCCACAGTCTCCTCCTGTCATGTCCAGATAAAGCGCCCTATGCGCCTCGGCTATCTTGTCCCAGGAAAATTCCTTGGCAAGAAGGCCTGCCCCGGCGCCGAGCCTTTCCCTGAGCGCGCTATCGGCGCATAAGAGTTTTATGGCCTCTTTCAGTTTATGCTCGTCGTTTATGGGCACAAGAAGAATATTTTCCTTATCGATAAGCTGCGGTGGAATATAATCTTTTGACCTTGTTGAGATAATCGGCTTGCGGTGCGCTGCGGCGGCTATAAGAGTACCCCTGCGCAGCGTGGCTCCGTCTGTGAAAGGCAGGACGCATAAGTCGGAGAGAGAGAGCAGCCTCGAGACCTTTTCCGGAGACGCGTACCCGGTCAGGTGAACCGATTTTTCTATGCCCAAAAAATCTATCAGCCTTTTTATCCCGGCGTGATAGGGTATCCTGCCGGGGTCGAAATTAGAAATGACATTCAAGCATACAGGCACATCGTCGTGCAAGGCTCCGGATACGGCCCTGAGCAGGCATTCAAACCCCTTATTCGCGTGAATGACTCCGAAAAAAGAGATGATTTTGACATCATCCCCAAGCCCGCAATTTTTAATAAAAGCCGCCCTTTCGGCGGGGTTGTAATCGCAAACGTCGATATTGCTGCCCACGGGAATGACGCGCATCTTCCTTTCAGCGCCCGGCAGGATTCTAAGTATTTGGTCATAATCTTTCTTTTCCGTAACCACCAGCCTGTGGCTGAATAGCGCCAGAAAAAACTGCCGTATTTTATTAAACGGATATCCGATTGAAAATTCATGCAGCGTCGTGACGGCTTTCGTGTGCTTAAAAAGCGCCCTTATGAAAAGCGGCAAAAAGTGCAGGGACAGCGTCCGGCGATAGGCGAGCGTCGGATACTGGATATGCACGATATCAAATTCATTTTTTTCAATAAGACCCAGGATAGCCCTTACGGCGTATATGTTCCACCGCTTTATATCCGGAAGGACATCGGGGTAATCCGTCTCGTTAACATGGCGGTCGATCCCCCCGCCCTTGGACGTCACCAACGACATCTTAAGGCCATCCTTTTTAAGGCGCCCTATCAGTTTGAATGTGTAATCCCCTATGCCGTCCCTGACCGGAGGATACGTGCCGCTTATGACGCATATGCTGGCTTTGGCCTTTTTGAAACAAACATAAATCCCGCTTGCGTTATTGAAAGGAAAGGACCCCGCGTATATCTTTTCGCAAAGTACCACAAAAACCTCCATGAGGTACTCTAGCGGGATTGCCTTTTTAACAAATCCGCAAAAAACAACCAGCATTCTTATAACGAAAGATTCCCGCTTATACTCATTATCGAAACGCTTCAAGTATTCCTTTGGGAATCTTAATCCCGTGAAGGCCTGGGGCCTTTTGGCGACAAGCCTGAATCCATTCTTTTTAAACCGCCTGACCGTCTCATCCGGCGTCTCTAACCCGAAATGACCGTCTTTGCGAATAAAATATTTATCGTACAGATCCGGGTATCTCAAGGCGAATCTCTCTAAAGGGTCGTTTCCGCGTGTTTCGATGTAGTGTATCGTTTGGCCGTTTTTTTTCAAAACACGGTGAATTTCCTCTATGAGCCCGTCTTTGTCTTCGGCCGCTATATGGCCGAAGAGATCCCAACTTATGACGTAATCAAAAGATTCGTCCGCAAAGGGCAGTTTTAAAACATTGGCCCGGGCTACTACGTCGTAAATTTTCCCTGCCCTGACGACAGACGCCATGGAGATGTCGACTCCGGCGACAGGCCCGATATTCGAATAGAACGCGTTGCCGCCTCCGCACCCTAAATCCAATATATTTCCTTTCCTTTTCATGTATTTCGCCGCGAACATCCGCCCCGGCGTAAACCAGGATTTTACGCGCCGGATCGCGCTCCCCGAGCATGTGTGCGTCTCGGCCCATCTTCCTTCATAAGACGCGTCCGCTTCCGTAAAAGACGGTATGCCTTTAACGATGGGAAAAGATCTGCGGCAACGCTCACAATGCAGGGCGTTTTTTTCCGTTCTTAAAACCGCTTTGCAATCCGGACAACACAGGTTTATTTCGTCAGCACGGTTCATGTTTAATCCGTTTCAAATGTCTTGGGCCTTTTTTGCCCTGACCGATATCTCAGACCGGATGTATATGCCGCAACGCCTAAATAGGATCGCGCCAATACAACCGTATAACATTCGCAGGAACCCGCGGAGGCGCCTGCCGTAATACTTATCGCCCTTGCATAAGTCGAATTCCACTTCCGTAAAACCAGAACTCAGCAGCATCGATTTTAGGGTACGGGGCGTAAAATGGTTTACATGATAAGGAAGGGCGAGTTCCGTTGGCTTTAAACTCGGTGCCGGGGAAATTGCCCTTATAGTACCTGAGAAAGGGGAAGAACCTTACGACGCGGGCCTTTATTAGATAGATGTTCAGATTCGGGGTAGTCGCGAAGAAAACGCCGTCTTTTTTTAACACCCGTCTTATCCCCTTCAGTTCTTTTATAGGGTCCTCGACATGCTCAATCACGTCAAACATGGTTACCACGTCAAAGTGCTCGTCCGGGAACTTCGCATCGCCGATGGTTCCGTTTATAATCTCAAGGCCCATCCTTTCTTTGCCGTACAGAGCGGCCGGCGTCGAGATGTCCACTCCGCGGACATCATAACCAATGTCCCTGGCCAATTTTAGGAAAATACCGTAGTTGCAGCCTACATCTAACAGCCGGCCGGATTTTTTGTGTTTTATTACGGCGCTCATCCTGTCCCTGTAAAAAGCGCCCCTCCCCTCTTCGACCCCCCTGACTATCCTGGGGGTATCGGATTCGCGTGTTCTATGTTTATCATCGTAAATTTCCTTAAAGCGTGAATGGGTAGGCAAAGAATTCATATATGCCAAGCCGCAATCGTCGCATCTGGTTACACTGAAAATTCCTTCGGTGAAGATAAGCCGCCCTCCCGCGTTGCCGCATGAGGGACATCTCCGCGCCAGCATATCCTTTCTGCATATACATTCACCCATGAGCGCGGTCTCCCTTTTCTGTCAATTCGGAAAACAGGCTTTCGGTTAATTGAACGCTGTCACCCCACGAATAATTTGCCTCTATGAAAGGCCTGCATTTATTACTCATTTCCGTCCTCTTTTTATCGTCGGTCAGATATTCTACGATCAGGCGCGCCATTGAATCAGGCGAAGTATCCCTGAAAAGCAGGCGCCTGTTAAGCCTGCTCAGAATCTCGATCGTCCCCCCCACGGGCGTTCCGAGTACCGGCAACCCGGAGGCCAGGGCCTCCAGCGTAACAATGCCGAACCCCTCAAGGTCCATGCTGGGTAAAATAAATAAGTCAGCGGCCTGATAATATAGAGGAAGACGCTCATCGTCGATCAGCCCGGTTAAGGCGATCTTTTTCATGAGGCCTAATCTGTTTATCAGGATCTGGAGATTCGACCTCATCGGCCCATCTCCGCCTATTATCAGCTTCGTGTCAGGACACCTCTTCAGGACTATGGGCATGGCGGCTATGAGGTTAGTAAGCCCCATCCTTGGGACCAGACGGCGTACGGTGAATAAAATTTTTTCCCGGGCAGGCAGGCCTAATATCCCGCGGACGGAACTTTTTTCATTCGCCGGTTTGAATTTATCGGTATCCACGCCCGCCGGGATCTTTACAATCTTATCCGGGGAAACGCGATGCGCTTCAATAAGGCATCCTGTCGTAAAATCGGATAATACGATTATCCTTTCGCTTTTTTTTAACGCCTCCCTTTCCAGGTGCTTCAATAGACACAAAAAGAATGGCGACCAAAACAGGTTCACGTACCTCCTCCATTGAAGCCAGCCGTATCTCGTGCCTTGAATATTTAAAAGTTCTTCCCTATGCAGCAGCGCGTGAAATGTATATACCTTTGGAATATTTTTTGCCGCTTTACTTAAACCGACCCCGAAAGAGGCGTGCGGAGAATGCAGGTTAATCAGGTCAAAGCGGTGCTCTGCGTTCAATTTTACAAATTCTCTATATACGCTTACAATCCGCGCGAATTGCGTCAAAGGCGCGATGCGATATTTTTTTACGTTATACCGGCATATATTGATGCCGTCCATTATTTCAAAATGCGGCGCATGGCCGGTTATTCTTTGGGTTAAAATAGATACAACGTGCCCCTTTTTAACCAGACCCCTGGCCAACTCATAAATATATGTATGGACGCCTCCGACCGCATCGGGAAAAATCGCATCTACCACAAACAATATATTCATGCCTGCCTTCCGGCGCCTCTTAAAATCGCGCCTTTATTAAAATAATCGGCGAATCCCCTGACGAGGCCTTTCATGCCCGAAAAGATGACCTTAAAATCTTTTGTTACTATGGCGCGCCTGAAAATACCCGCGATCTGGCGCGTCAGAAATATCGGGAAAAATATTTTTCCCATATGTGTCAGATAAAAAATCATGAAATTATGGTAGTACCAAAACATCATTTCGGGAAAATCCATGCCGCGGCATCCTCCGGCGGAGGCGTGGAGATGCCTGGCCCTGGCCGTCGGGTCAAAAACTATCTTATACCCGAGCCGTCTTATAGAAAAGCAAACCTGGGGCTCTAAGAAAGACTGGGTACCCTCCAGCCTTTCATCAAACCCGCCCGCTTCTATTAATAGCCTCCTTAGGAAAGACATGTTGCATCCCCATGCGTGCTCAACTTCTATTCTGAAACCGGCGTTAAAATTGGATATGACCTTGCCGTCCAGTTTCCGGATGACCCCGACCTTCTGGCGACTGAAAACGGGCGTATCATGGCCCGTTACCACTCCTCCGGCCACGCCGCCTACCCTGGGATCCGTATAGTTTTTTGCGTGGTTTTCGATAAAATCCTCGCCGGCCTCTATGTCATCATCACAGCAAATGATTATCTCTCCCTGCGCCAGCAGGAGCCCCTCATTTCGCGCGCGCGTTCCGCCTATGTAATCTACTTTGATACGCCGAACCTTACCGGCGTTCCGTTCGATCAGGTCAAGGGCCTCTTTTTTCATCTCTTTGTTCTGGTCTATCAAAAGTATCTCATAATCACTGTAGGATTGTCTTAAAAGAGAGTTTAATGTTTTCAGCAAACTCTCATATCTGCCGTATGTCGGTATTAACACCGAAACCTTTATCATATTATGACTTTGCAGTTATTATTTATTCGACCTTTTCCATAATTATCAGATGGTTCGTGCCCATACGCCTTACCCAGGGAATTTTTTGAAAAAATACGTTTAGTCTCCCCAGCCGTCTACCGTACCTTTCTTCCAGCATGAGCAAGGTCTCTCTTAGCCGTAGGTACCCCTCCCCTGTATAACCGTCGCGCTCCATCCTGTTAAGCCCGTGAAGCGCCTTGCGTATAGAGGGCCTCATCTTTAATAAAGCGCCTGCCACGCCCCCTCCTATTCCGTATGATGCCCACATCCTGATTTTCATGTCTTTCCTTTTAAGAAGCGACTCAAGTTCCTTTATTGAAAAGGCCGTATGAAAATAATACTGCCTTCGCCAGATAGTCACGAGGGGCTTTGGGTCAAGCAAACCATCGAACCGCAATGCCAGTATTTGTGCCGCGAGCCGTATAGGGTTTAAAAAAACAATTTGCCTGTATGCTGTTCCGGTTGGGCGTGGTCATGATAAAGACGCCCCCCGGTTTTAAAATCCGCCCCATCTCCTCCAGGAGAGTCGCCGGAGAGAGGATGTGCTCCAGGGCCTCCAGGCAGAAGACCACGTCGAAGGAAACTTGCCGGAATGGGACGTTTGTAATATCAGCGGCGCAGAGATAAGGGGACTTATCTTTAATGGCATTTTTTTCCAAAAGGGCCCAGTTCAGATCTATGCCACAACAGATATTGCGCTCTGACTCTAACAATTTTAGACAACCGCAATCGCCGCAGCCCAAATCGACGATTTTCTTATAATGAATATCGAATCTTTTTACAAGGCTAGATACGATTTCGCGGCGCATATGGCTTACAAAGTCAAAGTCCCACCGCCAATTCATGAGATTGCTTTCCGTAAAATACCTTTGAGAGTCCGATGCGCCGTCGTCTTTGTAAAACTGCCGGACATCTTCATGCTCCAGCAGGGTCTTCAACAGCCATACCTCCCGCCTGAACGCGCGCCTCGCCCGGATCTTAAATCTCGCAAAATCGCCGATAAAAAAAATAACGGCAAGGTAAAAAATAGCGGCGTTCAGGGTACCGGCCCTGCCTCCTATCGCCGCGAGACGCAAAAATGGCGCAGTTATAATCGAAAGGATAAACATGATGAGAACAAAAAACTGAAGCGCCCTCTTGTCTCTCCCGGCTATGTAATCGGCGTCACCGGCGGAAATCCCGTACTTTTCGATCAGCGTGTCTACGGTACCTTTATTGAGGGACAATAGATCTATATCGCGCATATATGTAAAATCCCGTTATACAGTTTTTCTATCTCCCGCGCATGTTCATTGGCGCTGAATCTAGAAAGCGCCGCCTTTCTGCCTTCCCTGCCCATATCATTCGCCAATTGCGGATTTTTTATAAGTCTCACTATGGCTTTTTTTAGTTGCGCTACATCACGAGGCTCTATCAATATGCCACACTCCTTTGAAAGGATCTCCGGCGCCCCGCCGGAAGCCGTGGCTATAACCGGCCTTTCCATCGACATGGCCTCGATTATCACCCGCCCAAATGGCTCAGCGTCAGACGGAACCACAACGATATCAAGGGCGGCCAGTACACGCGAAATATCATCCCTGAAACCGGTAAAGATGACCCTGTCGTTAAGTCCAAGATCGGCGGATAAACGCTCCATAGACTGCCTGAAGGCCTGCGAACCCAGATCAGAACCCCCCGCCACGATGAAATAGACATCATCCAATTCCCTCATAACCTCTTTTGCGGCCCTCAAGAAAATCTCATGCCCTTTCTCCGGAGAGAACCTTCCCGCCATGCCGACCAGTTTAAAAGAGCCTAAATTGAACTCGCGCCTGAAATCATTTCCGGAAATTCCCGGGTTAAATTCGCCGGTATCCACGCCGTTATATATCCGCGCTATCTTTCCCTCCGGGATACCAAGTTTCTGCGTCATGTCCCTTTTTACCGCCTCAGAGATGGCTATCAGCCGGTCCATCTTTTTAAACGCGATGGCCCTTATCCTGCCGGCCCCCAGAACGGGCGTCAGGTCCCTGATGTGGCAGACGCAAGGCACCCCTTCCTTCCTGGCCGAGAAAAGGCTCTCCTCGGAGATATATATGGAATTGGCATGGACCAAATCTATCTCTTCGCGTCTTATTAAACGGGCAAGTTTCAAAACGCCCATAAAAAAAGAAGCAGCGCGCCGTTTGGAAAATTCCATTAAGGGGCAGTATCTTACCTCAACGCCTATTTTTTTTAACCTGTCCGCTAAGGGACCCGGCGAAGGCACGACCGCTACCGCGCGGTACATATCCCCATTCATTCTTTTTAAAAGCCCCGTCAAACTGACTTCCGCCCCGCCTATATTCGCCGTCCCGCACACGTATAAAATTTTAGTCCTGGCTCTATTCTTCATTTATTTTAGACGTCTCCGTCCTTCGTCTTCGGGACGGCATTTCTGTAGGCCTCGATCAATTTCTCGGCGCAGATATCCCATGTATGGGCCCTGGCTTTACTGACCGCGATATCACCCATCCTGCGGCATTCTTCGCGTTTGGTGTAAAAATACGATATCTTTTCTTTAAGCGCCTCAACATCTCTTATCGGGACTATAAAGCCGTCTTCATCGTGCGTTACGGCATCCTTTGCGCCGGTATTTTCAGTGACGATAACAGGAACCCCACAGGCCATCGCCTCCAGGACCACAAGACCAAATCCGTCCTCAATCGAAGGAAATACACATACCGAGGCCGTTTGATAAACGGCCGCGGTATCAAGCGTAAAGGCCCCTATAGTGACATCGGGAAGCGCCTTATACCGTTTTAGGGTATTTACAATATCCGGATGAAGCCACCCCGCCAAAACAAGTTCCGCGTCTTTCAATTTGAGCCTGGACCAGGCCTCCAGAAGATAATGGACGCCCTTTCGCAGACCTATCTGGCCCACAAAAACCACACGGAACACCGTATCCGCGGCAGACCGCGGCGCAGGGCGGAATCTCTTAGCGTCTACGCCGAAAGGCACGAGAAGCAGCCTGGCGGGATCGAAGCCCTCTTTTAAAAAACTCTCGTACGCGAAAACTGAAGGCACGATGACAAAATCCGCCTCGTCGCACTCCCTGATCTGCGTATCGAGAAGGATTGGATCTACAGGGCATAATCGAACCGAATTTATTCTATACTCCTCTTTCATTATTTCAGAAAACGCAAAAGGATGTGAATTGGGCCTCTCCAGGAAGGTCATCTGCCCTCTAGCCCTGGCCCCTCTCATGGAAAAAAGCGCCTGAGAGGTCCACCCGTGGAATATATCGGCGTCCGGCAAATTACGCGCGACGCTCCAGTCAAAAACCCTGTCGCGGACCAGGTATTGACGGCTTAGCGGAAGAAATCTGGAGAGGGCTCCGGTCAGGCGCTCGGAAAGCGGCAGTCTTAAACAATACCTCTCGCCTATTTCGCTTGGAGCGAAAGAAGGCGCCATCACTCTTTTCAAAAAGCCGCGCCTGTAAACCTCGGCCGTCCTCTGGTAGGCTATATAACCGATACCGTCTCTGGCGAATTTTACACCGATTGAATGGACTATCTTCATTTTATCTTAGGCCTTAAGGCTCCACGGTTATAAAAGGGCACCAGAAGCCCGCTCTTCTATTCTTAACAGCGGTTATGCCCAGGCATATCCCGGGGTTCCAGACTATCGTCAAGGGATACAATATCCAGCGTAACAGCGCATACCTCGACATCTTAATTCTCCAGGCCAGGCGGGCAATCTTTCCAAAAAAAGTTCTAGCCGGCCCGTTTCGTAAATAACTATCCAAATAGCCGGGAAAGTATATGACGGGATCCAGCCCGCTTTTTTTTAACGCCCTCACCCAGTGCCACAGGTTATACGGCATCTCTACCGCTCCGTGATGAATGGGGTCTTTCTTAAGAAATTGCCTTCTTGCCGAAAAGTTAAATATTCCCAATACCGGTTCATTGGTTGCATATAAACGCCCCCCGGATTTCAATACCCTGTGGACCTCCCCGAACACAGAAGTGAGATCGGGAGCATGATGAAGCGCCGTTGTCGCGAAAACAACATCAAAAGTATCGTCCGCAAAAGGCAGGTTCTGCATGCAGGCCTGTACCCGCTCGAAAAAAACGCCGTCTTCTTCAAAAAAGGCGTCGCCTAACTCAAGCTTTAACGCAACCGAGATGTCTGTCGCGACACAACGGCACCCATCTTTGGCCAATTTTGCGGTGCTCCAGCATGTGCCGGCGCCAAGCTCCAAGACCCGCTGAGATTTTCCGAGATTCATAAAGGGTATCATGTCATTAACGTTTTTTTCTGTACCGGCAACGTATTCTCTGCCATTCGGTTCGGCAAATAGATGCCCTCTCCGGGCACAGAACAATCTCTTGTCCGCAGGGATTTGTTCGCAATGGGCCCTTTCCATAAACCTCTTCTTGAGCGCCGCAGCCTTTCGCTGGTCGTCGATTACATCCCGGGATGGATTGTATATCAAATCCGGGATGCCGTTATCTATATTGAATTCCTGAGCGCATATTTCGCATATCAACAAACCCTGCACAATTTCATCGCGCACCGGCGAAGTCTGGAGAGAAAATTTGCCGCTTTTACATCTGGGGCATATAAGAATATCAAGGATATCCCGCCTCAATCTATCTCCTTAAGTATTCAAAGGAAAGAGCATAGTTATTGGAAAACCGACGGAACTTATCGCCGAAAGGGGAGATAATCTGATGCCAAAGAAAGTGGACATGAACATCCCTTGTAAAATCGCGTTAATTGATGTCCCAGCAAACGCTTCCTGGCTGATAAACGCCGCATGATCGTGGAGTCAGATATTTTCCGGCATCTTCTATCAGGACATCTTCCTCTCTGTAAATAGCCAGGGGCAAATCGCTATTTATGCTTCTTATCTCCACGCAAAAAACATAGCCGCCCGGCAATAGGTTATGATCTTTAACGGTAAGTTTAACATGGCCTTTCCCCCGCTTTGGGTGGCAATCATACATATGCGACAGGACCCTGAAACATGCGCAGGCGTCATTTTTCCTGTATGCCGTCATCGAAAAGACGAGGTCTTCTGGAGGGAATTCCAGGCATTCATAATCTAAGCCTAACTCAATGCCCTGCCCGTAAGCCAGGATCAACCCGTCCCCGGTCTTTTTCGCGTTCTCGATCCTCACGTTATCCAGCATGGCCAACGAGCCTATATCCTGGGCGGGCGCGGTTTCGGAACTGCCAAATCTCGCTTCTTTGTAACTGGCATGCTCGAAAGCAGTAACGACTTTGGACGGTTCGCCATCGGCGTTTATCTTCGAGTCTTTAATAAAAATCGCCCTGTCACAGTAGTTGACGATGTGGTACATGTTATGGGACACCAAAACCACCGTGGTGCCGTTTCGCTTCAGGTCATTCATATACTCAAAGCAGCGCTTTTGAAACATGGCATTGCCGACAGCCAATATCTCGTCGACCAGCAATATGTCCGGAGCGACATGCGCCGCTATCGCGAATCCCAGGCGGACGAACATCCCGGAAGAATACCATTTCAAGGGTGTGTCGATAAACTTCTCGTATCCCGGGAACCCGTATCCCGCAAATTCAACGATAGAGTCGAATTTTCTGTCTATCTCCTTCTTCCGCATCCCCATGATGGCCCCGTTTAGATAAATGTTCTCTCTCCCCGTGAATTCGTTCTGAAAACCGGCGCCGGCTATTATGAGGCATGAGATGCGCCCGTTTATCCTGATATCCCCTTTGTTCGGCTCCAGTATGCCCGCCAGAAGGTTCAGTATCGTTGTCTTACCCGCGCCATTGGGCCCTATGACGCCCAGCATCTTGCCTTTTTCAAGACGGAAGGAAATTCCCTTGAGCGCCCAGAAAAAATTCTCATCCGCCGGGCAAGCCCTTCCTTTCCACAGCCTGCTAAAGGCGCGCGGAACGGCATCGCGTATAAAAGCGGTCCTTTGGCCCCGCCTGAAGCGTTTCCATATGTCATTGAACTCAAGCGCGCAATCCATAGCCTCTTTCTACATAGTCTGTTAGATGTTCTCCGCGAACTTAGGCTCTAACTTGTGAAACAAAAGTATGCCAATAATGAAAGTGCTGAAGGACAGGCACAAAGGCAGCGCCAGCCTCGCGACATCGGGCCATTGTCCCATTAAAATCGTATCCCGGTAAGAATCTATGATGGGCGCCATGGGGTTCATGGTCGTCAGTATGGCCTGTAATTTAGGAGAGGCGACCTTTATCGGGTAGATAACGGGCGTTACGAACATCCACAGTGACACTATAAGCGATACCAGATAACCGACGTCGCGGTAAAAAAGGTTGCCTATGGAAAGAAAAAAACCAAGCCCCATGGTAAATACAAGCTGAAACAATAAAATAAGCGGCATGGCGATAATCGTTATGTGCCAGTCCATGCGGTAATAAAACATTAACCCGGCCATAATGACAGAGGCGATCAAAAAATCCAAAAGCCTCGATAAAATCGCGCAAAGCGGTATTATTTCACGCGGAAAGTATATTTTTGATATGAGTCCCGAATAGGCGACAAGGCTTTTTGTGGAGCTTATAAGAGAGTTCGAAAACAAGGTCCACGGCAGTATCCCGCAATACGCGAATACGCAGTATGGGATATTTCCCGTATCGATGGTGAGTATCTTTTGGGCGCTTAAAAAAGTAAATATAAGCATGGTGGTCAAAGGGGTAAATACGGCCCAGGCGATTCCCAGGAAGGTTTGCTTGTACTGCAGTTTGATATTTCCTATAGTAAGGATGGCCAGCAATTCTCTGTATCTTATAATCTCAATAATGGGTTTTAACATGTACCTTACCGGCCGTCTTTCTTACGGTGGCCATAATAATAGTAGTAATAATAATGGCTCCTGCGAAGATTGACCTTATTAAAGATGACGCCCATGATATTCGCCTTTACGTCTTTAAGCATGCTAAGCGTCCTAAGGACCGCCTCTCTGGGTGTCTTCTCCGCCATTACCACCACCAGCACCTTATCGACCAGCGAGCTCAATATCAATCCGTCGGTAACGGCTAATACGCAAGGGGCGTCCAGTATGACCACATCAAAGACGTTCTTTACCTCTTCTAAAAATGATTTCTCCTTATCAGAGCCTATTATCTTCGAAGGGTTGGACGGTATGGCCCCGCTTGTAATGATGTGCAGTTTTTCCACGCCGCAGGTCTTCAGGGTCTCGTCCCAACCCTTGGTCTCATATAGTATCTCGCTTAAGCCAGGGCTCTTGTTTAAGCCGAGTATCGCATGGATGTTCGGGCGCCTCAGATCGCAGTCCACCAGAAGCGTCTTTTTGCCTATCTCGGCCATGACAATAGCGAGGTTCACGCTGGTTATACTTTTGCCCTCCTCCGGATGGGCGCTTGTCAAAAGCAGGGTCTTCGGGGGGTTTTCAAGATCGACTCCGAGTATATTTGTCCGTAGCGACCTGTAAGATTCCGCTTCCGGCGAACGCGGGTCAAGCTGGACAATGACCCTTTTGTTCAGAGAAGGGAACCGGTCTATTTCTCCCATCGTTTCACATGCCCCTTTCTTTTCTTCTTGCGGCTTCAGGACGTATCATGGGAATGACGCCGATTACCGGCTGGTTCAGATAATATTCGACATCCTCGATCGTCGTAAGCGACGTATCCATATTCTCGAGCACGAAAGCGACCGTAATACCCAGGATCAGGCCTAAAAGCAGGGCGACTAAAAATAGCGGCGGACCCTTCGACTTCTCCGGGTTCTTCGGTTCGGTGGCCAGGCGAAGTATCTTGATTTTGTTGACCTCTAAGAGGGCCTCGATGCGGAGCTGTTCGACTTTGCTCATCAGGAGTGCATAGATTTTTTTATCCATCGCCAATTCAAACTTAAGATCAAATACATGGGAATCCGTGTCCGGGTCACCGGATTTATCTATCGCCCCCTTGACAGAGGATTTTTCGTCCGCCTGAGGCGTCGTGCGAAAATTCGTCTCTATGACTTCCTTCAGCGTGTCTTCTTTGGTCTTCAGGCCTTCTATTTCCGCCTGCAGCTGCGTTAAAGGTTTTTTTGTTTCTTCCTCGATATCCAGTTTTATCTTATCTATTTCCATCTGCACCGCGATTACGCTCGGGTGCTCCTCTGTAAACTGCACCAATAGCGCGGAACGTTTTCGCTCCAGATCCGACAGTTTGTCGTTTAGCGCGAGAAGCTCCTTTGTCTGCCCCATGGCCGGGAAGAATGTTTTGGATATCCTTTTTTGCAGTATCTTCAGTCTGGCCTCGGCCATTTGCCGGTTTAGTCTGACTTCGGCGTATTCCTTTTGCATCTTGTCCAGCTTGCCCTCTTTTTCAGGCAAAATCCCCGTCGCGACTTCGGTATCTTCGCCGTATCTGGCAAGCGCCCTTCTGTCTTTCTCTATCTTATCCTTAAAAACCCCTATCTGTTTTTTTACATACTTGAGATCCGACTGGGCCCCTCCACCCAGACCCTTGAGGCTCAGATCCACGAATACCTTCGCCACCGCGTTCGCCAGGTACATGGCCTTCTTAGGGTTGCTTGCCAATACAGATATACCCACGGTCCCGCTGCCTTCACTCTGTTCGACGACTATGGAATTTTGCAGTTCGGCCGGCGTCATATCAAAAAACGATTCGTCGGCCAACTCCCCCTTCTTTTTCAGATCTTCCGCCTTGTTCATCATGAGCGAGCGCAGCGCCTCTTCGGCCAGGCCGTAGCTCTTTATAAAGCCTTCCAGATATTTTTGAACCAGACTGCTGTCAAGCGCCGCCTTCTGATTTCCCAATTCCAGCCTTTCTATAGAAACGAAGACGGTAGCCTTATAAAGCGGCGGACTATGTCTGGCGAAGACCATGCTCGAGATGGTAACTACGGCTATGGACAGGATTATAATCGTCTTCCGCTTTATGATTATCTCCAGGTAATCCCGGAGATTTACTTCTCGCTCTTTATGATCGGCCTTTTGTTCCATGTCGTATCTTGAGCCCTTTCTAACTCTTTTATCTTCTCCGTCGCTTTTTTGACCAGCTCCGGGTCAGCATTCTCGCCCGATACCACGTCCTGAAGCGCATCTTTCGCCTTTTCGGGCTGGCCTAATCCCAGATAACATAGAGCCATCTGGTAATACTCCTGGCCGTCGGACGAGTATAGTTTTAGATTCAGCAATTTTTCGTATCCGTCTATGGCCTTCTCAAATTCGCCCTGCTTTTGATACGCAAGGGCGATTCCATATAACGCCTCCGGCGCTAAGGTATGATCGGGATACCCCTGGGATATTTTTTGATACTCCGTTATCGCGTCATCGAACCGGTTAAGGCGCGTATAAATTCCGCCCCGCCAGTATCGCGCGTAAACCGCCCACTGGCTTGACGGATATTTATTTATCAACTCATCGTAGGCGTTCAGCGCCTTCATATTATCTTCGAGCATCTCGTAGCAACCGGCCATATAATACTGCGCGTCAACCGCTTTCTTGTCGGCAGGAAATCTTTTCAGGAATCGCCGATAGGCCTCTATGGCGCCATAGTACTCATTATTAGCGTGCAGGAGGGACGCGCTGTTATATCGAAAGGCGGGATTGTTATGCCGTCCATGTGAAACTATTATGCTTAAAATCACGGCGGACGATAACATGACCGAAATTATCCACTTAAACGATATCCGCTTTTCGTCTTTCCTCTCGCGCCGGGATCTTATGCCGGAGCCGTGGTCAGGATAGGCCCTTATTAAACCGCCTCCATTCTCGGCCCTCTCGCTGACCTCGCCCCGGTGGGCGGCCGCTTGCGGGGTCTTGACGGAATCCATGGTCAGGTGGATCCGGCCGAGCCTTTCCTGCTTTTTGATATGCTCCTCTTTATCGGCCGGGCCGAAAAGAATCACCACGAAATCTATCCCCGTATCGAAAAGTTTCGGCTCTCTCAAACCGCACGCCCTTACCGCCTGTTTCATGCGCCTTATGCCTGTACCCAATTTTTCGATATACCGCCCCATACCGATAAGCCTTCCGGCTATGACCCTGTTACTGGAATATTAAGCGCGT
>CAZPYQ010000023.1:0-15329 GCA_964590585.1 uncultured Planctomycetia bacterium
GCGTTATACTTCGCCACGCTTATCTGGAAATTAAAATAAAATATCTGCGTGGCCTGGTAAACCGTTCCCGCGATGATGCCGGCGATTATCCCGGACCTCCAGTTCACCTTGGTGTTCGGTATGAAGATATAGATAAATGTAAAGACGGCCCACAGGACCGTATAAGGGAGAAGTTTCAAAAGAAAATATATGAACGGGCTCACGGCCCCGAGTAGGGCTATCCTCTCCGTTATCATCATGGCCTGGGCCTTCACGAAGACGGTCAAGCCGCTTGAAAAGATAAGGAATATCGGGCATACGAACATGACAAAGAGGTAATCGCTAAGGCACCTGCCAAAGTCCCTCATCTTTTTTACGTCCCAGATGTCGTTGAAGGACCTCTCTATATTTGTAAGAACCTTTATTATGGACCAGAAAAGAACTATCACGCCTATGCCGGCTATCAGCCCTCCCCTGGTCTGCTCCAGCATGGTGTTTGAGAAATTGATGATATTTATGACAACGTCGTTTTGCGCCGGAAATTTTTCCAGGATATGCTGTTCGAGCAGTTTCTCGAATCCGAAGCCCTTGGCGATCCCGAAGGCCATGGCGAATATAGGGACTATCGATAAGAGGGTGTAGAAGGTGAGCGCCGATGAGCGCAGGGAACACTTGTCCTCATCGAAACCGCGCAGCGCTAGAATGGCAACCCTCAGGTTCTTTATCAGAAAAAACTGGTTGCGCGGTATCTTGGAGGCTTTTATCCTCCAGATGTCATTTTTGATAAAATTGATTATTTTCTGTATCATAATCTTCGTCTGCCGTTTCAATATCGCTTTCTATGCCGGTAACTATTATAATGGTATTGGGGTTCCTGACAAGAAAAATCTTGGTTTTGCATAAGGCCCCTTTTTTGGCCATTTTTCCGTTCTATCCGGTGCCCTTGGGCTTGAGATAGAACCAACGCATCTTTTCCGGCCGTCTTTCATCCATGTACCCCACAAAGCGCCTCTTCAATACAAGAGAGGTTAAAAGCGACGTCTTGACGGGAAAGTCATCGAGTGTTCTGGGCCTCGACCATATTTCAGCGATGTCATGGCTGGCTTGAAAACGGGCGGAGATAACCTCCGCTATCCCCCGGAAGATAAAATCATGCAGTTCAACCAGTATGTGGCATTCTTTGAGCCGTGGAATCACTACCGGGTCCAGCAAAACGCCTTCTCCGCCCTCTACGTCCATGATCACCAGGCATCTCCCTCTGCCGGATACGCTATCCGCCAAAAGGGCGGTGTCGCACGTTCCTTTTACAGCCACTCTGTCCGCGACGGCGTTAAGTCGCGCCATCTTCGCGATGCACTCCCGGCCCCTGATATCCGATTCGAAAGCAATGATACGGCTCAAAGGATTTTTTATCGCGAAACCCACGGCGTAATATCCCTTTCCCGCGCCCGCGTTCACGATGGTATCAAACGGTTTTTGACACAGACTTTCGATTACCGGCCCAAGCTCAAGTTCATATGTACCCAATATATAAGGGATGGATATGCCTACGGCGTCCGAATCGGCGTATCTAATGCCCGCAAATGGCCCTGATATAATGACTCCTCTTGAGATTTTTTCAATCGAGCCCCGTCTTCTCATATTATAGCGAGCCTTGCCAAAAGATACGATGTGATCGATTCGGCCCCTTGATTCAGATTTATGTTCCTCTCTCCCACGCCGTCATAACATCCGCCGGTGGCCCTGTCATAGACGACCTGCTTCAGGCTGTTATCGCCCAAAAACCAGTTGAAAGCGTCATGCATGAGTTTTCTATAAACACCTTCACCGGTTACCGAATGCGCCGTGGCAAGGGCGCAGACCATCGCCGATACATCTTCCGGCTGTTGGTCAAAATAACGCCTCTTTCCTGTCTTGTGATGCCAGCCGTCCTGGCCTATCGGCGCGTATATCCCGTCCAGAAAAGTTTGCTGTATAAGAAAATCCAGGGTCTTTTTGCCTATCTCCAGATAATCGCTGTTACGGGCCTCCTGATACCCCAGGATAAGGGCCTCCGGCAAAACGGCATTTGAATAGGTCAGGTAATCTTCAAACCAGTGCCAATTTTCGGAAGAAACGCCCCTATAGAGCGATACCAGCCTGTCGCAATGCGCTATCATGGCGCTTCTTAAGCCCTTGCCGTCCATGTCTATATTATTTTTTAAAAGAAGGGATGCGCCCTTCACGTAAAAGGCGACGGACCTGGGCGATTCGGGTATCTTATATTTCTCCAGCCTTTTATTTAAAAGCGCGAGGGCCCTCTCCTTCAGGCTGTCCGGAAGAGTATTCGAAGCGGCGGCAACCGACAATGCCCAAATGGCCCTGCCGTTAGCGTCTTCGAGATTCTCCTTTTTATTGAGTTCGTCATCCACCGTCCTGTCGGATCTCACATAATTATAAAAAATGCCGTCTTCAGTCAAGACGTACCCGATGAAGCGTAAATATACGTCTATGCGCTTAATCAGTTCATTCTTATGTTTATCGGGATAGGCCGCTTTAAAGGCCTTGCCGAGTTCACTATAACACAGGCACGCGACTATAAGACCGCGCGCGTTATCATCAAGCGTATATCCCGATGACAGATCCGGCGAAGACAGAAGCGAGAATTGTATCATCCCAAACTCATCCGTCAGCCGGAACAAGTGGTTCCGGAACAAGTGGTTAAGGTTTATCCTGGGATTTTTCTTATGCGCGCTCACTTCCGCGATATCGCGGGAAAACCTCGAGAATAATTTCGAATATTCAAGCGCCACATTCTCCCATGTCATGTTGCGGGTCCTGAAATAGGCGTTCTTTCCGAGTTGTTCCCTCAAGGCATGGTCCTTTAAAAGCTTCATAAATGACTCCGCGTAGGAACCTGGATCCCTGAAATTCACCAGCATCCCGACCTCCGGGGTTATTATCTCTTTGGCTTGCGCAAAAGGAGTGGAGACCGCCGGCCTTCCGGACCCAAGCGCGTAAGAAAGCGTCCCCGAAACGGTATGGTTCGGATTAAGAGACGGCGAGACATAGATATCCGCGGCCCTCAAAAACTGAAGGATCTCCTCCAGGGAAACATACCTGTTATAGAAGTTAACGTGAGAGGAAAGGTTAAGGTCCCGGACCTTTTTAATCAGCGAATTACGGTAACTTTCCCCTTCCTCCTTAAGGACATTAGGGTGGGTGACGCCCAGGACTATATAAAGAATATCCGGATATGCGTCCACAACTTTGGGCAGCGCCTCTATGACATATTCGATACCTTTGCCCCTGTTTAGAAACCCAAACGTCAAAAGGCACGTTCTTTTGGAGAGGCCCAAAGCAAGCTTAAATTTCGCGCTCGAACTATAGGATATCGAATGGATGCCGTGAGGAATGACCGAGACCTTTTCTTCGGCTATCCCGTATTGGCTTGTAAGGATCTCCATCGAAAGATTGGTCATTGTCGTTAAGCCGCTTGCCTTTTCGGCTATTGAACGGACCATGCCGTAGAGTTCGCCGTCAGGCGAGGGCAGGACGCTGTGGAATGTCACGATAGACGGTTTTTCGAGAGCGTCTAAAAACGAAACGATATATGCGCCGTATTTCCCTCCGAAGATACCGAATTCGTGCTGGATATTTACGAGTTTGACGTCCGCCATCACGTTGATAGCCTCGGCCGTCCTTATATACTCCTTTTCTGAAAACTGGTCTATCTGGAAGACAACCTTTTTCTGATACCGGTAACGCGATATATCGTCTATGTTTACCGCCGCTATCCTGGATTCCACGGCGGATTCAAGCAAATCGTCCATAGCGCCCGTAAGGTCCGCGGTAAAAGTGGCTATACCGCACTCTCTGGGGGGAAAGGTGGAGAGGTAAATAATCTTCGGGATTTTTTTCATCCTTTATATGCGGGTATTAAGCGCTGTTTTTTAGCTCCCGCAGGATTTCCTCCAGCGAGACGGATTTCGCCGCTATAAGTTTATCGGCGGCTCCATAATATATATACAGCCTGTCGCCTTTTACCACGGCCCCTGTGGGAAATACGACATTATTGACATCTCCGATCTTTTCCCATCGTTCAGCCGGAGAAAAGAGCGGCCTCTTCAGGCGCCCTATGACCTTAGTCGGGTCGTCAAGGTCTAAAAGCGCGGCCGCCGCATGATACACTTTATTGTGGCGCATATCGTCCACGGCATGATAAATAAAAATCCACCCTTCTTCCGTCTCGATGGGCGGGCATCCGCCGCCTATGTTCCTGCTCTCGAACCTGTATGCGGGATCAAGCAGGATGTATTCTCCCAGCTTCTTAAGATATTCTCTCCAATAGTCATCGGTCAGGTCTTTAAAATCGTCAAAATAGATCACCTGGATACCCGGAAGGACGCGGTGGACCAGGGCGAACTTATCGTTAATCTTTTTAGGAAAGATAAAGGCGTCCTTCTCCCACAACAGAATGTCGGTGCCCTGGCGGTCTCTTATATATGATTCGAAGATAAAATACTTTTCTCTCAACCTTGTCTTTGATAAGCCGAAAAGCCTGCCTGCCTCGGCGTAAGTGATGCGCGGAGATATCACCCCGCGCTTTTTGAAGACGACAAGGTCGGCGCTGGTGGCATAAGCGAAAATGGCGTTTTTACCGTCATAAGCGGTATAGAAGAGGTAATATACCCCGTTTAAAAAGACAATCCGGGGGTCCTCCACGCCTTTTTTCTCATAATCGTATTCGGGAAAAAGGACCGGCCGATCGAGCCTTTTTACGACCTTATTATCGGAGAGTTGACAGTACCCTATAGAAGAGACCATATCGCCCTTCCTAACCCCCCTGTAAAACATATGAGTTATGCCGTCTTTTTCGACGCAGGCGGGATTCAGGACCGCCTGATTATCAAACGCATCCTTAGACCGCTCAAGTATGATGCCTTCATCTTTAACTTTAATCATCTGGCCTCTTTCTTTTTTAGAAAAACCGTCTGCACTAAATCTATTATAGACAAATTACCGGCAGAAACAAGGGAATTCTGAAACGCGGATATCGGCGGAATGGCGGGTTTATATCCCCAATTGTTTTTTCAGAGACCCCCGCCAAATTTCATCCAATCTTTCTAATGGCAGGTCAATCGCTTCCTTTTGCCCGGCAGATATTTTGAGCCTCTTTCCTTCCGTGCGGCCTATTATACGAAAAGGGGTTTTGTTTATTTTAGCGATATTTTTCAAAATCGGGACATGCCCTTTACCGCAGGATAAAATAATCCTTGATTGAGATTCTCCGAAAAGCATCGCGTCCGTCCGTATCTTGTGATTTAACCCGTCTATGACGGCCCCTATCATGTTTTCTTTATCTGAAATGCAGCATTCGGCCAGGGCTACCGCCAATCCGCCCTCGGAGCAATCATGGGCTGAATTGACCAGGCCTCTTCTTATAGCTTCAAGGGCCGTCTTCTGGACGGCCTTTTCCAGGCCGATATCGAGTTTCGGAGCGGGCCCCCTCACAAGGCCGTGAACCTCTTTCAGGTACTCGCTGCCGCCCAGCTCTTCCAGCGTGCGGCCCAAGAGCACGATAAAATCCCCGGATCGCTTGAAGCTCTGCGAAGAGACTCTCTTCGCGTCGCTTATGATCCCTATCATGCCTATAGTCGGGGTGGGGTTTATGGCGGCCTTCGGGCTTTCATTGTAGAAAGAGACGTTTCCGCTTACAACCGCTATCCTGAAGGCCCTGCACGCGTCGCTGATGCCCTCGACGCACCTTTTGAAATACCAGAAACTTTTCGGCTTCTCGGGATTACCGAAATTCAGGCAATCCGTGGCCGCCGCCGGATCGGCACCCGCGCAAACGAGATTCCTCGCCGCCTCCGCCACCGCTATCCCGGCGCCCTCGTAAGGATCGAGCAGGCAGTAACGGCTATTGCAGTCCGTCGTGGCGGCTATGGCCTTGCGCGTTCCTTTTAGCCGTATGACGGCCGCGTCCGAGCCCGGCAGGACTACTGTGTTGGTCTGAACCATATGGTCATACTGCCCGTAGACCCAGGATTTGTCCGAGATCGAGGGGGACGATAAAAGCCTCAATAATATCCTGTTATGATCTTTAGGGCACGGCAATCCGGAAAGATCGGCCTTGCTCAAATCTTTTAGGCTCCCGGGCCTGGCATACGGCATGTCAAAGACCGGCGCCTTGGTAAGCGAATGGGCCCTTATCCTGGCGGCTATTTTACCCCGGTCGCGTATCGTCACGAAACCGTCGGCGGTGACCTTGCCAATGACATCGGCCTCCAGGCCCCATTTCAGGAAGATTTTTTTTACCGCGCGCTCTTTGCCTTTCTTGACGCAAGCCAGCATCCTCTCCTGGTGTTGAACTTCAGACCTAGTGGACACGGAAGGCTTTGTTTTTAGTTTATAGTTTTTAGTCTTTTTTGATATTGGTTCGGGTGGATAGTAGGTTATAATAGATAACCTACGGAAAGGACCAAAATGAACACATCCACCCTAGTATTGGAAAAAGAAACGCCGCAGGCCACTCCCGGCTCTGCCGCAAGGCTTATCCGCGAAGTAAAGTATAAGACCCGCAAGCGAGTATCATCGGAAGATAAGATCAGAATCGTCCTCGAAGGCTTCCGTAAAGAGCTACCCACATCAGATCTATGTAGGCGCGAAAGCATATCAACAGCCATTTATTACTCGTGGCTTAAGGACTTCATGGAAGCAGGTAAGGCTCGTCTAAAAGGCGATAGCTTGCGCGACGCCACAAAAGGCGAGGTAAAACACCTGCGTGAGCAGAACTCTCGGCTTAAAGAGCTCCTGGGCGAACAAGCCCTCGAGAACCAGCTTCTTAAAAAAAGTCTGAATGCGTAGAAGAGGGCTGGCACAGGGCTATGGACGAATATCAGAGAGAGGATCTCATAAAGAAGGTAGAATTAAAAGAAGGCCACAGAATGCATGTATTAGGCGATCTAGGTATTCCTCGATCCACCTACTACAAGTGGCGCAGGACCTATGATGATGACGGAATAATAGGCCTTGCCAGGACAAAGCCAAAGGCAAAACATATCTGGAACCGGCTTTCCATAGATGAGCGTAATAGAGTCATTGAGGTAGCCCGCTTACATCCGGAGCTGCCATCAAGGCTTCTTGCCGTCAAGATCACCGACGAGGAAGCCTTCTCGGTATCGGAGTCCACCGTCTATAGGATCTTAAAAGAGAATAACCTCATCGCGCCTCGGCCGTTACCAGAGATGCCGGCCAAAAAAGAGTGGCAGCACAAAACCACGCGTCCTGACGAGTTATGGCAGACGGACGCTACCAATGTCTTCGTGGTGGGTTGGGGTTATTACAAGCTCATTCCGGTAGAGGATGACTATTCGCGTAAGATCATAGGCTATGACGTCCTGCCCGATGAGACGGCCTTTAGCTTCGCTGACGTGGTCGAGATAGCCATTGAAAACGCCCGAAAAGAAGGCCATCTAGTGGACAAAGACAATATGCCCGCGCTCTACACGGACAACGGTCCCGGATTCATATCAGACGTTATGGCGGGCTATCTTGAGAATCATAACATAAAGCATATATTCGGTACGCCGTATCATCCGCAAGGCAGAGGTAAGATCGAGCGCTTCAATAGGTCCATCAAGGAGAAGCTGTATCTCGTTATATATTGCTCTCCGGGCGAGCTTAAAAAGGCCGTGGACGAGGCTATCAGGACCTATAACGCCACGCCTCATGAGGCGCTCAATAACGTATCGCCGAATGACGTCTACGCCGGCAGAAAGGAGGAGATATTACTAAGACGAAAGGAAAAGAAACGATTGACCATTGAACGCAGGAAGAAGTATAATCTGGAAGGTAACGCTAACAAAAACAATGACCCGGATCAAGTCGCAAACTTAAATAACGCTGAAGTGTCCAAAAAGGTCTGAAGATATACACGCTTACCTTGCGCTTTATAACTACTTATAGTTTACCATAAAAAACGGTTAGTCAATCTATATATGCAAACTTTTTCCTGCCTAACAAAACCGCCGCCGGGCTTAAACATGACGCGTATCCCAGATCGCGGGGTATCTTGAAAATGAGACTATAAACGCCCTGACCACCTTCGGATCGAATTGCCCCAAGGCCCCGCGCCTTATCTCGAAAAGCGCCTCTTTTCCCGAAAACTTTTTCTTGTAGGGCCTCGTGGCGGTAAGCGCGTCATAGGTATCGGCTACGGCGACTATCCTGCCCTCAAGAGAGATGGCTTTCCCCTTTAAGCCGTAAGGATATCCCTTTCCGTCAAAACGCTCGTGGTGGTCCCTTATCGAGGGTATTATGTTCCGCGAATCCTTTATCATCTCGACTATCTTTACCCCGATAGCGGGATGCTGGCGTATGTGTTTTATCTCCCCTTGAGATAACCCGCACGTCTTTAAAAGCACCGCGTCCCTGATCCCGATCTTGCCTACATCATGAAGCAGGCTTGAGAGCCCGAGGTTCTCCAGGGTATTGCCATCCAGCCCCATCTGCCTTCCGATAGCAAGGCTGTATTTCATGACGCGTTCCGAATGCCCGCTGGTATACGGGTCCTTGGCGTCTACGGCGCGCACGAGCGATTTCACGGTGCTTATGAAAAGATTTTTCAGGTTCTGGTAAAGCGCGGCGTTTAAGATCGCTATCGCTATGTGATTTGAAAGCGCCGTCATAAGCCTCTCGTCGTCTTTATTGAAGAGGCGGCCGGACATCTTTTTGTTGCTCACGATCAATACGCCTATGACTCTCTTTTCTTTTATGAGCGGAACGGCCAAAAACGAACTGACCGGCAACCTCTCGCCTGAAAAAGGCAGTGATTTATTCCTGAAAAGCGGGTTCCGGTGCACATTATTTACGATTAAGGGACGCTTATTCTTTACCAACTGGTCGCTTATCACTTCCCAGCTGCCCATGAGTTTCACGTTATCGATCTGGTCTTTGCTAAAACCCCTGACCTTCTCCAGGTACAGGTGCTTCATGCTGTCGTCCAATAAAAATAACGAGGCGTGGTCCGCCCCCAGGGCCTTTGTCGACTCCTTAAGCGCCACCTCGCCCACTGTCTCCAGGCTCAAGGATGAGCTTACGGTATGGCTCATCTCAAGGAGTATCTTGGCGGTCTTGTATTTATGATATCTCTTCTTCATAAAAGGCGCCTAAAACCTGTAGTAGACTCCGGCCGAATAGAGGCTGTTGACGTATCTATTGAGAGGCTCGTTGGAGTGGTCCTCGCTGTGGGCATAGTTTATGAAAAGCGACGTGTTCCTGGTAACATCGTACATCAAAGACGCGGTAACGGTGTAAAGGTTATCCTTCTGCCTTGACCCTCTCTGCGGCGTGGTCCTGTCCTTATAATTGCGCCTTTGATAATAGAAGCCGCAGATGCCATAAAGTTTGTCCGTCAGAAATTGTATCAGGGAGCCGCCTATCCTATAGTCAAAATAATCGTAAAAGGCCTGGTAGCCGTAATTGGAGTCGTTCAGGACAAACCGGTTTATTACCCTGACCTTTGTATTCCTGCCTATATATATCCCCAGTTCGTGCTCAAACGTGTGCCTTAGGTCCTCGCGGAGTTTATGGCTCTCGACGCCGTTAGGCAGTATAACATGGTTTTCCCGATAATTCTTTAGAAACAAGAGATACGAACCTTTATGATATATGGACTTCGTCAATTTCTGCCTTACGCTGGCCGTAAAGCCGTTTCCCAGGTAGGTGCCATCGCCGTTACGCGGAAACCACATCGTCTCGAATAGATAACCGCCGTTTATCGTCACGCCATCGAAAGGCTCCCACTCGAGATTCGCGTCCATGACGGCGTCGAATATATTTATATCCGTTATCTCGTAATAAGTGATATTCGTTACGCTGAAGCCGAATTTTGATTTCAGGGACCCGTCTAGCCATCCCCGCGAGGGATATTTGAAATGCATGTCCACCATCTCCTGGGTATAGCAGTCGGCCTTGTGCGTGGAATCCAGAAGAGGGTTCGAGTCGACTCCTTGCGTTACGCCCACCATGGCGTCCGTCACCAGGTCATCCGCGGAAGACCTCGCCTCTTTAAAAAACTTTTCGGACGGGGCGCTCGTGTATCTATACTTGGGCTCCTGGTTCTCGACGTTTTTGATGTCCGCCTTCGAAATATCCGCGCTGAATATTAAAAAAAGCGCCGCTGTCCCCAGGGCAAAAAACCTGGTCATTCGACTATTTCGCATGGCAATAACTCCTTATACTAAGTTTTCTCAAGCCGATAACCCCCTCCGCTGCCGCCGCTAGTACCCGTTTCTTCGCGCTTATCTATCGTATCCGAGTCTCTGGTATCTCTTATATCGCCGACCTTCCTCTCCTCGAGCGCCTGTATCTTATTCTGCATCGCTCCAGCGGCCTCGAAACCCCTCTCTTTCAGCCCTTCCAGCCTGTCCAGGAGATCGCTTTTCCACTCGTTCCATTTATCGAGATCCCCGGCTGCTATCCTCTCCAGTTCGCCGGGCTTCTCGAATTTATCGACTATTACCTGCCATCCGTCTCTAACCGTCAGTTCGCCGCCTATGGCGTTGCCCGAGGCGTCTAAGCCCTGGACGTAGATGGCGTTCTCGAAGGATCTATATATCGCCTTCAGTTCGTCTACGGTGACGCTCCATCCGGTGCCCCTCGCCCCGCAGGTCCCGGCAGGCGTCTTTATCTCGAATGTAGAGCCCTTCGGCAATTTCTTCAAAAACGTCAGCACCTCGCCGTCCACAAGTTCTATCGAATACGGCGATTCCCTCTTTACGATGAATACGTCCGAATCCTCCCTTATCCTTATGACCCTGACGGTATCCTCGGAAAAAGATATTTCGACAACCTCGCCTTTAGACGTCTTTATCCTGTCGCCGTTATCTATGGCGGCCCCTTTTTTGCACGGGTTCCAGTCGGAACTTTCCTTCTTCATTATGGCGGGTTCGCCTTTTACCAGTATGACCTTCGCCTCGTTAGCGCCGGATACGCCAGCGCCGACGAATAAAAAGGCCGATAAAAATAGCGCCAATAAAAACGATACAGCAGCCCTTGACATACGCCCTCCTTTTTATAGATCCTTATGCGGACGGTCCATTTGATTGTCCTCTTATTAACTATCGCGTACAATCTTTAGAGTGGCTATTTATATAAAATACCTATTTTTTTCCTTTAATAATATCCCTTAAGACAAGACCGCATCCCGCGAGAAAAAATAAGGCAAACATAATATTTATCTGCGCCAATGAGATTTGATTTTTGCCTGTTGAAATATTCCCTATATTCTGCGGTATTTTCTCAAAATAAAAATTACACAAAATGGCGTTCCAGAAAACGAGCCAGATAAAGGCTAGCCCGAGTATGGAAAATTTTCTTTCCGGCATGATATTGTAGAGACGCATAGCGCTATAAACACATATCGAGCCGATAATTAAAGGCAGTGCTATAAGAAGCGTTGATCTTATGACAACCCCTAAAATAACCAGCCATAAAGTAGCCCCGAGGGCCGCTCCTCCTATCCCGCCGATCAAGCCTAATTTTTCGCCCCTATCCATACCTCAACCTTTCTTGTTCCCGCGCTTGTCGCGTCGGGGTCAGGTTACCTATAGACGCCGAAAAGCGTCAAAAATCAACGGAAGGGGTTATCCCCGCGGATATGCAGCAATGTAAGCCCCCCGGGAGTCCTCTTAAAAACCAACTGCGAATAGCCTTTCGTCTTTGAGAAGCGCCCCGCCGGATCTATCGCCTTTTTGAACCAGTGCGACCTCACGCTTATCCTGTCGCCCCACACCTTATCCGTGAGGACAGAATCCACGACAAACTTTATCTCGAGGTTTTTTGAGGAAAAAAACTTATCCTGTATGGCGGCCTTGAATTCTAGCCTGCCCTCAAAAGCGCCGTCAAGGCGGCCCATGAATGTCTCTACATCGCGCGATTCGTAAGCGGAGGAAAGGTCCGTCAGGGCCGCTTCCGCCTCGTCATGAAATGCGCGCTGGCCGCTCTCTCTCGGATTATCCCCCATCGCGAACAACCGGGCAGGGCCAAAAATGAGGACCGCCGCTGCCGCCGCGTTAAAGAGGAAATGTCTTCTGCGCCTCATTATTATCTTCGTTATCCTCTGATATGGCTCTGTTCGGGTCTATCACCACCCTCGCCACCTCACCGGGAACCGGCACTATGGCCCCGAGATTGCGGGTGACCGTCGTCTTGGAACCCGCGCCTATGGTCGAAAGGGTCTCCGTGCCGTTAAGTGTCGAGGCCGTCGGATAATAGAACTGGATGGCGACGTTATCCGCCGAGGCGGAACCCCGGTTATGTATAACCGCCCTTATCACGTAATCGGCGCCGACATAACCGCCGCTTATATCCGATGTTGTTATGGTTAAATCGGGCGCGGCCAGGACCGATGAGCCAAATATGGTGTTGCCCCTCATGCCGGACACGAGCCACGCCGAGCCCTCTTTCCCGAAACGCATCGCTATATCGGCCGAATTTGAAAACGAGCTCGCTTTCCGGTCGAGATACTTCCGCTCCCAATGGACATCCCATATGGCGTTTTGCTGGTTCGGCTCCATGGTCCTTCGATCGATGCGATAGAAAAGGCGTATATTATTGTAGTTATAAAAGTCGTTCTGAATGCCCTCTTCGAATTTGATCCTGTCAGGGTACCTCATGGAGAAATACTCCATGAAGCGCCCTTTGTGTTCCGCCTCATACGCGGCCTTCATCCTGTCAAGCAGGATAATTATCGCCTCCTCGGGCGTGACCCGGTAGTAATACACCGTTACATGCGTGGAATGTATCTTGCTGTTTCCGTCCTCATCTTTAAAGAGAAACGCGATAGTCAGCTTATCGTCGTCGGACGGCCTGTATTTATAGGAGAAAAAGGCCCCCTCGCGCGACATCGCCTCCCAGCGCCTCCCCCCGTCAACGGATATCTCCGCGGAAAGCGCGCCGGCCGGCGCTGGGGTAGAAAAAATAATCCTGCCGGCGTCAAGATTGCTCTTTGAAAAATAAAGCGCCTCGCCTTCCGCCGCCTCTTTGCCGTTCACCGTGAAGGACACACCGGCGAAAGCCGGAGTGGACGCCGAAAGCGCGATAACGAACGCCGCCGCGACGAGACATATCTTCTTCATACGACCTTCCTTTTTTAGAATCTCAAGTTTATTTTTCCTGCCATGACTATCTCGAAATAGTTTCCGTCACCGCCGGCGTAATAATAATCGTTCTGGTCATAGTTGAACGATATGATGAGGTCCTTTATGAGATCGCGCGAGATAGAGAAATGATATTTGTTAACATGGGAGTCGGTCGATTTTATATAATAGTTGTTATCGTTAAATGAGATTCTCCCGTCCAGGGTAAGGGTCGAAGGGAACACCGTTTTAAGGCCGCCCGAATGGGTCATGAGGAAATCCTGTTTGCAACTGCCTATCTTAGGATACTGTTCTAATTGCAAATCCTCGCTTAAGTCCCACGAGAACCTTACGCCGCGGACCTCGAAATCCCCGTCCAGCCCTACCAGGATGGAGTTTCGCGCCCTGTCCTGCTCCGGCTGTTTGTAATTCTCCACGACGGTGCGCGAAAACCGCGCGTTCAGATAACATATCGTCAGGTCCTTGGAGATGCCCGATGAATAGACATTCGTCAATTCGCCTGTAATCCTATCGGTTGAGTACCGCTTACGCATATCCCAGCCGAGGTCCGTCTTAAGGCCAAACGGAAGTTTGAAAGACGCCTTAAGGCCCGGATTTATCTGCTTCGTGGTCGTCGACTTCGTTTTCTTAAGGTTGTCCGCGTCCATGTGCACGTAATGGATCAATGTCACATCCCACGGAAGATAGAATAAACCGTCGTAGAGCAGCGACTCGAGGTCGCTGGCCGAGAACCCGCCGGTGGTATTGAAGTTTGGGCCGATACGGCTGTATTCGGTGGTAGATTCGTACATCTCGTCCTTGAGGTCAACCGCCGCCTTGAAGGCATCGTCGAACTTCTTCTCGACATCGCTTCGGCGGGCGTCTGGAGAGCTGTGGCTTAGTGCCATCTCGCCGCGCAGGTTTATATTCTTATTGACCTCCAGCATCCAGTCGACACTTCCCACCTGTCCGTAGAAGGTGGGGACCGAATCCGCGAAGTGCGCCCAGTCGTCCCACGCGCCGCCGTAGTTTAGGTTTACCTTAAGCGCGTTATCCAGATGGTAGGTCTCTAACCGGCTTCCCCATACGTACCGCCGGGGCCGCGAATCCTCGCACCGGCTCTCCCAGAGGTCCTCCCATCTGGCGGTATCTATGCCTCCTACTGATATGAACCTGAAGACACCCTCTTTCGATATATCCACCTTTCCGCCTTTCAAGGCGTTTGAGAGGGTGTAATCGGTAAAACTGACGTAGTAGTCTCCTAATAGCGCGTCGTAGCCGGGCCCCTTGTAACCCAGATATATCTTCTCAAGGCTGGCGCTCTGCCGGTCTACCAGGTCGTCGTCCGTCGCCCTGAAGAATACGTCTCCGTATATCTCGCTCTCGGGCGCGACGACCTTTTTGAAATCGGCCTCCCCTTCGTAAAGATACCTTATCTTATTCTTGGGGTAAAACGATCTCGACTCGTCGCCATGCACATAATATGAGGTGACGCTCGCCTCCTGCGTTACGTGAAACTCATCCGCCGTGGCCCGCTGGCACACAAAAACGGCCAGGACGAACGATATAAACATGCATCCGGGAAGATATCTAATCGCGCTATGTTTCATTTTTATCTTAAGAGTTCTCTCTTTTCTTCCCTCTTTTCCTCCAACCCCCTCAATACCTTGGAGCGTAACGTGTCTATTTCCTTCGCGGAGACGTGTTTCGCCGCCTCTTCCTTCTTTTTGACCTCTACGGTCTGCGAGAGCCTGTTATTGGAAGGATTTGAGTCGTCCCTGTATTCAACGGAGGCCTTCAACGCCTGCCTGCCGGGTTTCTTCGGGGTCCACGTGAAGGCGGCGCGTTCGCGGCCCCGGGGCCCCAGAAAAACGCTCTTCTTTTCCCTCAAGCCGTCTTCCGACTCAAGCGTGATATCGAGACGCCCGGCGTCCGCCTTAGACTCATTTATGACCGATACCTCCACCTCCGCGCGCTCATTGAGAAAGATCTCCCGCGGAAGCCTTATCTCCTTTATCGCTATATCGGCCGCTTCCGTCTTTCCGGCCACGCGCTCCGGTTCGATACCGATTTTCTTTAGCCCCTCGCCCTCTTTCTCCTTCTCTTCCAACGCCGGGCCTGACCTCTTCCCGGCCGTCGCCGGCCCTATATCCCTCTGAGCGGAGGCAACCGCCTGCCTGGGGGTCTGCCGCCCGGATTTAGCCGCGGTCAAAACCTTTTCAGCCC
>CAZPYQ010000024.1:0-14701 GCA_964590585.1 uncultured Planctomycetia bacterium
CACCTTACGCGCGGAATCTACTAGGGGTTTGATTTTCATTAAAAAGCTCCTTCTTTGGCATAATAACAAACCATATATATTTTGTCAAATCAAATTTACCTTTTAATAACGCCCTATGGATTCAAGATAATCAAAAAACTGCGGAAACGACTTTGCTGCGCAATCCGGGTCGTCCAATCCGCTTTGGCCGCTGGCGGCCAGAGCGGCTATTGTCATGGCCATAGCCGTCCTGTGGTCGCCATAGCTCTTCAGCCCGGCCGCCTTAAGGCCCTTCACGCCGTTTATCACGATATCTTCGCCCTCGACATTGATATCGGCCCCCATATTTCTTAAATTGGAGACGATGGATGCCACCCGGTCTGTCTCCTTTACCTTCAGTTCGCCTATATCCCTAAAAACGGTCCTGCCTTTGGACAGCGCGGCCAATACCGCCAGGATCGGGATCTCGTCTATGATCGCCGGTATCATCCCGGAATCTATCGTGATGCCGCGCGTTCTGGATGACTCGACAACTATATCTCCGACCGGTTCGTAGACTTCCTTCTTTTTTGTGACCCTTATTCTCGAACCCATACCTTTAAGGACCGCTATGACCCCGGAACGCGTCGGGTTTATAGAAACATTCCTTATCACGATTCTCGACTTCGGTAATATCGTCGCGCCTACCATAAAGAATGCGGCGCTTGATATATCGGAAGGTACCTCAAGGTCCCTCGCCATGAGCCTTGCCGGGCCCTTTAAAAAAACGCTTTTCCCTTTAGCCGCTATGTCCGCTCCAAAAAACCTGAGCATCCTCTCCGTGTGGTCCCTGGTCGCCACCCTTTCCTTCACCGCTGTGGTGCCGTCCCCGTATAGGCCTGCGAATAGTATCGCGGATTTTACCTGGGCGCTGGCCAATTTCATGGAATATGTGATCGGTTTTAGGTGTCTGGCCCCTTTAATATGGATGGGCGGATGCTCATTATCTTCGGCCCATATGTCGGCGCCCATCTCCTTAAGCGGCTCCACTATCCTCCTCATCGGCCTCTTAAGAAGCGCGCCGTCGCCTGTCAGGACAGCGTCAAACGGTTGTCCCGCCAGAATACCCGCGAGGAGCCTCATGCTCGTACCAGAATTGCCAAGCGATATCGGATGCCCGGGGGCATTAAGGCCTCCGGGCCCTTTTCCCCTTACAAGCGCGATGCCTCCTCTTTTACTTATGGCTATGCCCATATCCTTAAGCGCCCGTACGGTGAAATCGCAGTCATCGCAATCAAGTAAATTTTTGATGCGCGTCATTCCGGAGGCGATGGCGCCTATCATTATGGCCCGGTGTGAAATGGACTTGTCGCCGGGCAGGCGCAATTCGCCCTTAAAGGAACTGCGAGGCTCGATTACCATTCCCATAAGCTTAGCTCCTTTCCCTCGTAAACTCCACCATGAATTCAGGAACCTCGGAATCGAATTCCATGTATTTAAGCGTCCTTGGATGGACAAACCCCAGCGTCTTTGCGTGAAGCGCCAGGGTCTCCGCTATACCCTTCGTGCCATACTTAACGTCTCCCAGGATAGGGTTGCCCAGGTATGACATGTGGACCCTTATCTGGTGCGTCCTGCCGGTGCCGAGGCTGAGCTCGATCAAGGTATAGCCATTCAATCGCTTCAGCACCTTGTATCTCGTAACCGCATCCCTCGAATCGACAAACTTTACCCCCATCTTCTTTCTGTCGCGTGAACTGCGCCCTATGGGAAGATCTATGACACCGTTATCGAACTGCATGGCCCCCTTGACCAGGGCGACGTATATCCTCTTTATCGAATGTTCCTTGAATTGCCCGGCCAGGTGCCTATGGCTGGCGTCGTTCTTGGCCACGACGAGAAGCCCGGAAGTGTCTTTATCAAGCCGGTGCACTATTCCGGGCCGGAAAGGCCCCCCCATGGCGGAAAGCTTATCCTTGCAATGATGCATCAGGGCGCCCACAAGCGTGCCCTCGTAATTCCCCGGAGCCGGATGCACGACCATGCCCGCCGGTTTATAGACGACCAGAAGGTCGCCGTCCTCATATATTATGTCTATGGGCAGGTCTTCCGATTTGACGGCAGGCGCCACGGGCTCCGGTATCACGACCTCTATAATGTCGCCGACAACAGACAAATGATGGGCCTTGGAGCCGGCGCCGTTCACAAGGACATTCCCCTTCTTTATGAGGTTCTGCACGAACGAGCGCGAAACGTCTTTCGGAAGGCTCGACGCTAAGAACCTGTCCAACCGGAGGCCCCTGTCCTTATCCCCTATTATAAATGAGTATTTTTCCATCTTGCGAAAAAAACCGCCCATGCGATCGATGAGCCGATAAAAAGAACGACGCTCACCGCCTGCGAGATCGTCATGTTCAGCATAAAAACCGTGTTATCGCCGCGCAGAAATTCCATGAAATACCTTTGGAAAGAATAGAGGGCGCAATATATCATGAATATCTCGCCGGAGAAACGGCGCCTCGGCTGAAATGACTTAAGCATCAAAAATAAGAGCACGAGGACGAGCGATGAATATATCTGTGTGGGATGGCGGGCGACCGCGCTTCCCGGGAAACAGACCTTAAAAGGGAACGTCGCCGAAACTTCGCGGCCGTAACAGCATCCGTTCAGGAAGCACCCTATCCTTCCGACACCTTGCGCCAGCGCAAGATAAGGCGCGAAAAGGTCCGCGGCGCGCAAGAAAGATATCTTTTTATTGCGGGTGCCCAGGATCATCGCCACGACGCCGCCCGCGAAGGCCCCGTAGTAAACGAGTCCGCCGCGCGACAGGTAGAATACCTCCAGGGGATTTTTGACGAAATAATCTAGATTGAGCAGGATATACATGATCCGCGCCCCTATGATACCCCCTATCAGGATATACAGGGAAAGATCCACGACATCTTCCTGTGTCAAGCCAAAAGGCGTTGGGTTTTTCGATACGAGATAGACGGCTATGATAAATCCCATCGCTATCATAACTCCGTATGAATAAACCGAGAGGGCCCCTATCTTGAACAGGATGGGATGCATATAACCTTGTCTAAAATGACACGTTAATTAAAAAATCCATGTCATTTTGATATTTGATTTTTGATATTTGATCTTACTGCGATGCTCCACGCCAGCAATGCCGCGCCGATTGTGATGGAGCTGTCAGCGACATTAAAGACGGGCCATACCCGGAAGTCGAGAAAATCTATGACATACCCGAACCTCACCCTGTCGAAAAGATTGCCGATAGTCCCTCCCGCAATAAGCGCGGACGATACGGCGGTAAGATAATCGTTTTTTCTCCGATAGACGACATAGACAAGCGCCAGTCCCATGGCGCTTAGAGCGAGGCTCGACCAGAGCTGCAGATTATCGCGAAACAGGCCGAAGGCGATACCCTTATTTTTTACGAGGGTCAGGTGAAACACATTCTGCAGGATCGGGATGGACTGGCCTTCCGACATATTATTGAAAGAGGCGACCTTCGTTATCCTGTCAAGAACGATTACCAGGAAAGCGGTCAAAAACATGAGGGCTATCGTCACTTCTTTTTTTCTTGCGACCTCTGACATTCTATGCAAAGTTCCGTATAGGGGATGGCATCTAGCCGTTTCTTTATTATGCGCTTTCCGCACTCTACGCAGCTGCCGTATGTGCCCTCATCGATGCGCTTCAAGGCCTCTTCTATGGCGAATAACCGTTTCTGCTCCTCTGTGGCTATGCCCATCGAGAAATCCCTGTCATAGTTGTCGCTGGCCATATCTGCCATGTGAAAAGAGTATCCTGACAACTCTCCGGAGGCATCGCGCTGGGATTTATTTATACTGTCCTTTTTAAGGTTAAGGAGCTCGTTATTCAGGCGTTCCTTTTCCTTGTTCAGCAGTTCTTTATATTTACCCATCTCCTGTTTCGTCATCTTCTTTGCTTTCACTACTACCCCCTTTGTTTTTATTGTATCGCGTCGATACATCTCGAACATATGGTCGGATGAGACGGGTCTCTGCCGACAGAATCGCTATAATTCCAGCACCTTTCGCACTTTTTTCCCGCGGCGCGTTCCACCTTGACAGACAAAGCACCCGCTCCTGTCTCGCCGCCCTTTGGCCTTACGAGCTCTACCTGGGACACTATGAATAAATAGGGCAAGCCCTTTTTATAATCTTCCAAAACGGCAAAGAGGCCATCATCGCCGGTAGTTAATACGACCTTCGCCTCAAGAGAACTGCCTATCTCGTTCGTCTTACGCTTCTCCTCGAGACGCATGAGGACCTTTTCTCTTACTTCAACAAGTCTCTTCCATTTCGCGTCCAGTTTTTCGCTGAACCATGTCTTATATGCGCTTTCGTCGGGCCAATCCTCCAAATGGATGCTCTCGCGCTTACCGGCCTTCGCAAGCGCCTGCCATGCCTCATCGCAGGTAAACGACATTATAGGCGCCATTATCTTAAGAAGATTACAAAGCACCTCATAAATGGCCGTCTGGCCGCTTCTGCGCTCCCTCGAATTAGCTTTAAAAGTATACATCCTGTCTTTCAGGACGTCCAGATAAATCGACGATATCTGATAGATGCAGAAATTATAAACAAGCCTGAATATCTTATGGAAGGCGTACTCCTCGTAATATCCCGAAACCTCTCTGATGAGGCCGCTCAATTCCGACAGCATCCACCTGTCTATCTCCAGAAGGTCGGCGTATTTCACCGCGTCCTTCCCGGCATCGTAGTCATACAGGTTGCTCAAGAGATATTTATACGTGTTCCTCATCTTCCTGTACGCGTCGGCTAACCGCGTCAATATCTCTTCCGACAGCCTCACATCCTCCGAGTAGTCGCTTGACGCTACCCATAACCGCAGGATATCCGCGCCGTACTTCTTCATCACATCCTGAGGCGATATGACGTTACCTTCCGACTTGGACATCTTCTTCCCCTCTCCGTCCACCACGAAGCCGTGGGTCAAGACGCTTCTGTAAGGGGCAGCCCCGTCTATGGCCATCGAGGTTATGAGAGCCGATTGAAACCAGCCGCGGTGCTGGTCCGAACCCTCAAGATAAAGCTCGCACGGATAGTCCATATCCTTTGCGCCTTTCAATACCGCCTGGTGGCTGACGCCTGACTCAAACCAGACATCCAGTATGTCGACTTCTTTTTCAAATTTTGTGCCGCCGCATTTCCCGCACCTGGCGTTCTCCGGAAGAAGATCCTTCGCGTCTTTGGAAAACCATATATTGGCGCCGTCATTCTCTACCAGACGCGCCACCTTTTCTATGGCCCCGGCGTCCAGCATGACCTTTTTGCAGCCTGGATTTTGGCAGCGAAACGCCACTATGGGAACGCCCCAATACCGCTGCCTGGAAAGGCACCAGTCCGGCCTTGTTTCGACCATTGCCGATATGCGCGGCATGCCCTGAGCAGGCACCCATTTTATGTCTTTCGTTATGGAACCCAGAAGCGCCTTTCTTAAATTTCTATGGTCGACGTTCATGAAGTACTGCTCTGTGGCACGGAATATTAAGGGTTTCTTGCACCTCCAGCAATGGGGGTATGAGTGACGCACCTCATCCTGGTGCAGGAGGCCGTTTACGCCGCGCAGTTTTTCGATAATCGCTGCGTTGGCCTTATAGACATTCAAGCCGCTGAATTCTCCGCACGTCTTATCGAACCTTCCTTTAGTATCTACGGGCATTATCATGGGAAGGGCGTATTTTTTACCCGTCATGTAATCTTCCTGCCCGTGCCCGGGCGCTGTGTGAACGCAACCCGTACCCTCCTCCAGCGATACATATTCGGCCAGGACCACGACGGATTTCCGGTCTATAAAGGGGTGGCTGCACACAAGCCCTTCGAGCTCCCTTCCTTTAACGGTCTTCAATATCTTATAGTCTTTTATCCCGCACTTTTCAATCGCGGCGCCAAGAAGCTCTTTTGCCAATACATAAAACTCTGTTCTCTGCGCTCTGTTCTCTGTGCTCTTTGCGCTGACAATCGCATACTCATACTCCGGATGCACCGCTATCGCAACATTCGCCAGGAGCGTCCACGGCGTCGTCGTCCATATAACGAAATAGCATTCTTCCGCTTTCCCGTTTCCCGATCCCCGTTTCCCTGGAATGTCGCCTTCCGCTAATTTAAACTTCACATAGACCGAAGGAGACGCCTTCTCCGCGTATTCTACCTCCGCCTCCGCCAAAGCCGTCTCGCAAACGGGGCACCAGTTTACGGGTTTGAGGTCCAGGTATATGAATCCCTTTTTGACGAGTTCGCCGAATGACTTTATGACCGCCGATTCGTAATGCGTCGTAAGCGTAAGATACGGCCTGTCCCAGCCGGCGAATACGCCGAGGCGCTTGAACTCGTCGCGCTGAATGGCCACATACTTCATCGCGTAATCATACGCCTTGCGCCTGAATTCTACCTGCGCTATGTCATGCTTCGTCATCTTGAGCTCCTTGAAGAGCTGGTGCTCAACCGGCAGGCCGTGGCAGTCCCATCCCGGGACGTAGGGCGAATCGAAACCGCGCATCGTCTTTTGTTTCACGACGATATCCTTCAGGATCTTGTTCAGGGCATGCCCCATGTGTATGTCGCCGTTGGCATAGGGCGGGCCGTCGTGCAGCACGAACTTCCTCCCGCCCTTCCTTATCTTCCTTATGAGACCGTACAATCCCATATTCTCCCAGGATTTAAGCATCTCAGGCTCCCTCCTGGGAAGGTCGGCCTTCATGGAAAATGAGGTCCTGGGCAGATTCAAGGTATTCTTATATTCCATCACAGCACCATATCATATCACATGCTTCCGTCGACTCTGCGGTCAGGCGCGAAAGGCGCCTTTACGTATTTGCCTATTATGAGATCCAGGCGCTTTCTTGCGTCAGGAGGTATCTTGTCATGCGCCGTGATTATCGCGTTCTCCAGGGCGCTGCCGCATCCGCAACCCCTCTTAGCGGGCAACTTAGATATCGCGTTCCTCAATATGATCTTTGACATCTCGACGTTCTTCAACAGATTCTGGATTATGAGCTCGACGGACACGCTCTCGATATTTTCGTCCATATGCCAGCAGTCGTAATCAGTGACGCATGCGAGCGTCGCGTAACATATCTCGGCTTCCCTGGCGAGCCTCGCCTCCGCCAGGTTCGTCATGCCGATAACGTCCATGCCCCAGCTCCTGTAAAGATGCGACTCCGCCTTCGTGGAGAATGCCGGCCCCTCCATGTTTATGTATGTCCCTTTCCCGTGGATGTTGGCCCCGGAACTCCTTCCGCAGTCTGCGAGAATCCTGGCCAGCTCCGGACATACGGGCTCGGCAAAGGCGATATGGGCGGCGACGCCGTTGCCGAAGAATGTCATGGGGCGCGCCTGGTTCGTCCTGTCTACAAACTGGTCCACCACTACAATATCGAGCGGTTTTATCTCTTTTTTGAGGCTCCCTACGGCGGAGACCGAGATTATCCTTTCAACGCCCAGTTTTTTCATGCCGTAAATATTTGCCCTATAGTTCACCTCGCTGGGTATCAGTTTGTGCCCTTTGCTGTGGCGCGGCAGAAAGACGATCTCCCTGTCTTCCAGGACGCCTGTAGTAAATTCTCCCGAAGGTTCGCCGAACGGCGTCTTGACCTTAAGCGCCTTAATGTCCTTTATCCCCTTTATGTCGTACAGGCCGGACCCGCCTATTATGCCTATCTTTCCTTTCAGCATATATCCACCACCTTGTCTTTTGACCTTGCCCCCTTTATTATCTTCACCCTCGATTTCGCGGTGTGAAATTCCTCGGCGAGAAGCTCGCGAAGGGCCTCGTTCGCCTTCCCTTCAACGGGCCGGACGTTAAGATACGCTTTCAGGGTCCCGTCGGCGGACATGACTATCTCTTCCCTGGAAGACCTGGTCTGGACCCTGACATTGTATTTCACGATAGTCTCATGGCCAAACCGAATAATGTCCTGACGAGAAAAAGCTTGAGGAACCATATGACAAGAATCGCGAATATGGGCGAGATATCAAGCCCAATATTATATAGCGGCATCATCCTCCTGAACGGCTCCAGGATAGGCTCGGTCGTCTTGTAGAGAAACTGGACTATCGCGTTATAAGGGTCCGGATTCACCCAGCTCAAAAGGGCCCTTATGATTATAAGCCAGCTCAATATCGAAAGCGCATAATCCAGGATGGTCGCAACCGCTATTATCAGATTACCCAATACGAACATGGCATTTACCCTCCGGCGCCTAATTCCTTCGACCTTGCATGTCCCGCTCTTATCGCCTCTTTCAGGATCTCTTTAAACCCCTTCGACTCAAAGACCCTGAATGCCGCCTCGGTCGTCCCGCCCTTAGACGCGACCTTTGCCCTCAATATTTGAGGCGATTCGATGCGCTCTTCCAATACCCTGGCCGCGCCTATGGCGGTCTTGACAACCAGGTTAGAGGCATCCTCTTCGCCCAGCCCCAGCTCCCGCGCCGCCTCTATCATGCATTCTACGAGATAAAAGAAGTACGCGGGACCGCTTCCGCTTATAGCTGTAACGGCATCCATGCGGGCCTCATCGATCTCTATCACGTCGCCTATAGACGACAGTATGTCTTTAGCCAGCTTAACGTGCCTTTTTTTAGCGTGGATACCGGAGCATATAGCGGTGACGCCGCATCCGACAAGGGCCGGCATATTCGGCATAGCGCGGACGACGGGAACGTTTTTCCCCAACCCCTTTTCCAGGCGCAGGACAGAAATTCCGGCCGCTATGGATATTACGAGCTTTGAGCTTAAGGCCGCTTTGGATATATCACGCAGGACGCCGTCTATATCGCGCGGTTTGACGGCCAGGACTATGACTTCAGAATTTTCTGACACACGCAGATTGCCGTCTGAAACCTTTATTCCGTATCGTCTTGATATGCTGTTCCTCCTGGAAGCATCGGGATCGCTGGCCAGGACGGAGCAGCTACTGCCCTTCGCGGCCAAAAGGCCCTTTAAAACAGCCTCGCCCATGTTGCCGCAGCCGATTACCCCTATCTTAAGTTTTTTCACGGCTCACCCGCCTAAGAAAATATTGCGCTGCCGACCCTTATTATATTGGCGCCTTCCTCGATGGCAACCTCAAAGTCCTGGCTCATCCCCATCGAAAGATACCTCATCTTATCCTTGCCGTAAGGCGCGGAACTTATATCCCTGAATATGTCGCTCAACTTACTGAAATACGGCCTCGCGTCTTCGCTGTCCGGGAGCGCCGGCGCCATGCACATAAAGCCCATAACCCTTATATTATTATAAAAAGACAATCTTGACATAAAGGCTTTTACCCTTTCAGGCGAAATGCCGTATTTTTGGCCTTCTTTGGATATATTGACCTCTATGAGAATGTCCTGGACCTTGGAAACCCTGGCGGCCTCTTTATCTATCTTTTCCGCCAGCCGCTCAGAATCCACGGAATGTATCAGTGAGAATATCCTGACGGCGTCTTTCACCTTATTCGTCTGGAGGTGGCCTATAAGGTGCCATTCGGCCTTCCGGCCTATTGCCCTGTGCTTGGCCGCCGCCTCCTGAACCCTGTTTTCGCCTATATCCGTGACGCCGAGGGCGAGCGCCTCTTCTATCTTGTCGACGGCTGTATTCTTTGTGACGGCGACCAGTTTTACGTCTTCCGCCCTGCGTCCGCTCCTGGCGGCTGCGGCGGCGATCCGAGCCCTTACAGAATCAAGCCGTTCCTTAATCATTGACGTAAAAGATTATCACAAAAAATTCCAAAAATCAAGGATTATTGACCCGAAATGCTTGTGTCCTGGCCAAGGCAAAGGCGACAAATAATCATGCCCTGAAGAATTTCTTGATTAGATCTGTCCTGCGAAGGGCCCTTAGGGCCTTTATGACGAGGCGTCTGTTGCGCGGCTGGTTATACTGTATAAGGGCCCTGGACATCGCCCTCTCGCCGGCCGCCCTGGGCACGTATATCTTACTTCCTGTTAACGGGTCTAAACCGGTATGATAGGCCGAACCTGAAAGCGTCATGGGTAACGGAATGAAGTCCTGGATCTGTTCCGGACGCATATTCTTCCCGAGTAGATATAAAGACATGGCAAGCGCCTCTTCCAGCGACGATCCGGGGTGGCCGCTAATAAGATAGTTCACGAGGTACTGCTTTTTATGCAACCGGCTGCTAATGCGGTTGAACCTGTCCACGAAGGCCTCGTAGACCTCAAGATGAGGCTTCTTCATGAGATCCAGCACCGCATCCGACGTATGCTCCGGCGCGACCTTGAGCTGGCCGCTTACGTGTTCGGCGCAGAGCGCCAAAAGATACTCGTCCGAATACTTATCCACCAGGAGGTCGTATCTGACGCCGCTTCCCACAAAGACATGCTTAACTTTCGGTATCTTCTTGATACGCTCCCATATGTCCATCATATCTTCATAGCCCAGTTTCAGGGCCTGGCACTTTTTTGGGGTGAGGCATCTTTTAGCTCTGCAGGCGCCTTTTTTTTCCCACAGCGAACACCTGGCCAGATACAGATTGGCCGTCGGACCTCCGATGTCCCGTATGGTGCCTCTGAAATCCTTCTGGCGCGCCAGCAGGGCTGCCTCTCCTACTATAGATTCCGCGCTCCGGGACTGAACTATCCTGCCCTGATGAAAATATAACGAGCAGAACGCGCACTCTCCGCAACAGCCCCTGTGCGATATTATTGAGAACCTTACCGTTTCGTACCCAGGCACGCCCCCTGATTTTTCGTAGAGAGGGTGCCACGCCCTCTCATACGGCAGACCATATATCTTATCCATTTCGGCCGTAGTTAGAGGCCTTGCCGGGGGGTTCTGTATGACATACCTGTCGCCGTGCCTCTGGGCTATCGGCCTGCCCATTACAGGGTCGTTCTCCAGATAGATGGCCCTGAATGCCTCGTTAAATCTTTCCTTATCCGCCGAGACATCTTCAAAGGAAGGTATCTCGACGCATCCCCTGACGGCGTCAATGTCCTTCCTTATTATGACCGTCCCCCTTATCCCATCCAACGCCTTCGGTTCGGCGCCATCTTCCAATCGTCTCGCTATCTCAAGCGCCTGTCGTTCGCCCATTCCATAAACCAGGATATCGGACTTCGAATCGGCCAATATGGAACGCCTGACCTTGTCAGCCCAATAGTCATAATGGGCCAGCCTCCTCAAGGACGCCTCGACGCCTCCCAGGACTATCGGAACGCGGCCGAAGGCCTCTCTTATCTTATTTGCGTAGACTATGCTGGCCCTGTCCGGCCTTAATCCATTTACCCCGCCGGGAGAATAGCCGTCCCCTTTTCTGGGTTTTCTGTTGGCGGTATAATTGGCCACCATCGAATCGAGGTTTCCGGCGGTCACGCCGAAGAAAAGCCTGGGCCTGCCCAGTTTTTTAAAATCGCCCGTCTTCCTCCAGTCAGGCTGCGCTATGACGGCGACCCTGAACCCCCCGTCTTCCAGCGCCCTTCCGATAACGGCCGCGCCGTAAGAGGCGTGGTCCACATAGGCGTCGCCGGTCACGAGTATGACGTCGGGTTCCTCCCAGCCCCTTTCGTCCATCTCCTGTCTTGACATGGGAAGAAATCTGTCTGTCATATGCTGAACGGGTTAAAATGCCCTATTGATTCTTTTTGAAAGAGACCATCACGTTAAAAGATATGCGCCCCTCTCTTAAACCTTCGGGCGGGGGCGGAAAAGGTAAGGCGCGCTTCAGGCCTGTCTGGGCCTTTTTTATGAGCCCTGCCGAAGGAGTTGATCTTGATCTGTCTATCCTGTAGTCTACCAGATACCCGTCTTTATCTATCGCAAACTCCAGATATACGTCTCCCTCTTCGGACGGGTTTCTATAGTTTTCATTAAGCTCGCGCCTTATCCTGTCCCTCACGATCTGGTAATAACTTACATAATCCTTCTTTTTGGCGATTAACTTTTCTTCCGATGTCGCGGCGGTTTTTACAGTCTTCGCCTCGTCTATCGCCGCGGCCGGCTTATCCGTAACCGCGGATGGAGGTGCCTCTTCCTTCTGCGCCGTGGCCGGGGCGGGCGGGGTTATCTTATAATCATCCAGCCTCACGTAGTCAATCTCGACAAAACATCTTTTATCCTCGCTACGCTTGGGAGGATCGCCTTTATTATCGCTAAAATAGGGGGCGAAAAATAATAAGTGAACCAAACCAGATATCGCCAAAGCGGCTCTTAGCCCCATCCTTTTATTATCTCCCGATGCCGGTTACTTAATGCGCCATGCCTTTTTAAGCGAGTCGTTTATACTTGCCATAGTATCATCGTCCAGTTTTTTGTCATCCGCCTCATGACATACGCGATCCTTCCCGCCCCCGGCCAGCGCCATGAAGTCAGCGCATGAGATGATATCCGCCCCATGGGCGCGGGCATTATTTGTGACATAATTATCGTCCGACACTACGGCCACGCGAACCGGCGGCGCGGCCTTCTTGATAAGCGATATTATCCGGTCGTCCGCAGATTCGCGAAAAGCGGAAAAGACCACGCTCACGGCTCCGACCTTAAAGTTTTTGAATTCTCCCATGTTCCTGGCGCCGTCGAATACGATCACGGTCTTATCGAAAAGGCGCTTTCTGGCCAGGTACCTTCCGACTGTCCCGATAAGCGCCCTTCTTGCGGACTCCAGCGAATCGTCAAGAGCCCTTCCGAACCCCTTCACCCTCTGCATGAGATTGTATCCATCGATTATGATGGTCCTGCCCGTCACTTTATCGTCTCCCCCTTAAGTATGGTAGGTATGGGCCTCGTATCTATCCATATGCCGCCGTCGTGCTCGATCTTTATCGTATATATCGTCCCTGGAACGAACAGGGATCCCGGGGCCTCTATCTGGGCGTTCTTTATGCCCAGATTCCCCCTCTCGGAAGGATCCAGGACATACTTCCAGAACCTCTTCCAGATCTCGTTTTGAAGCCCCGCGGATACGCCCTCCACGCTATAGCCCTCCGGCGTTTCATACGCCTTTGCGATATCAAAGACGGCGGTTTTTGCGCCGTCTAAGGCGAATACCTTTGTGAAAAGATACGCGCTTCTTCCCTTGATGCGGTCCTTTTTCTCGACGAAGATGTCATCGAACCGCACTACCAGGGCCTGAAATTGTATGATATTCGCTTTGAACGTGAAATACTTCGGCTTTAAAGGTGCTCCTTTCGAACCGTATTCCAGAAATTTTATGGTCGTCTCGACCTCCCCGGCGGCGTTCTTCTTCGAATCCGTGACCAGCACCTCCGCTATCTTCGTGTCGGCCTTCAGGTTATCGATTATCTTATTAAGGGCCGCTTCTCTTGAAATCCGGTTATGCCAGAAAAACGCAAAATATACCAGAACGAAAAATACGACGATCTTCAAGATCTTCATCAAGGTCTTCATGAAACCTCCCTTTTACCCGAAGAGCTTTCCGCCGGCGCCCCAGTTCTCGGCGCTGATTTCCTCGATAACCACATAGGTATACTCCTTCGGCTTATTCGCCACCTTTTCCAGCGTGCCCGAGAATTGCGCCACTATATCTTCCTTTTGCTTCCTGCTAAGTTTTCCTATAAGCTTCAGATTCACATAAGGCATGCCCTGCCATCCTTTCTTAAGTTTCGTACGGCGTTACTATACGGCGCCGCCTCTTTTATTACGAACCTTTTATGTCAAGATATTCGCGGTTTATCCGCCCCATGCTCCTCATGAGGTTGGTCTTGACATAACGACAATCTCTCTTGACCTTATTTATGATGCCCTTCATCAAGCGCCTCTTGGAGGCCTGCGAATAAGGGCACATTGAGCGGCTTTCCGGAAAGCCGGATTCCCTCGCGAAGGCCTTTATCCTGTCCTCTTCCGCATAACATAGCGGCCTTATTATGGTCACTTTCCCGCCGAAGAGTTTCTGCATGGGGTTCATGGCTGAAATGGAACCGTGATAAAACATGTTGAGAAGGAGCGTTTCTATTATATCATCTTTATTGTGGCCCAGGGCAACCTTATTGCAGCCAAGTTTTTCCGCCATCAGGAAGAGGGCCTTGCGCCTGTTCCATGAACACCAGAAACACGATACCTCTTTGGCGTCATGCAGAATTCTTATTTTTTTAAAACAATATTTTACGCCCATCCGTTTGAAGACCTTCCTTAAAGCCGCCGGTTTCGCGTCGCCTGCATATTTGAAATCACTTTCGATATGGGCGGCGATAAGCTCATAACGTACCGGCGCCCAACGCTTCCTCTCGTTCAATAACTTCAAAAGCGCAAGGCTGTCCTTCCCTCCGGAGACCGCAACGAGTATCCTGTCCTTGTCCTCTATAAGGCCGTAATCTTTGATGGCCCTCCCTATACGGGTAGATATATACGCCCCTGATTTCGTAAGTTTTCTCATGGCTATGTCCCGTACTCTGCTATGGTCGCGAGCGCTCTCGGGACCACATACATCCTTGCCTTTGGACAGGAGTTCTTGACGGCATATCGCACGGCATCTTCCAGGTCCTTGAAGGCGTCAAACGGCATCCCCCGTGTCAGCTCGACGGCTCTACGGCCTGCAAATATTATCCTCGCCCTGGCCATGGCCTTGGCTATCATATAGGCCCGGTGGCTGCCTGCGGGACATCCTTTCTGTTCTATCTTTTTTATAAAATCCGCTATATCCCGTCCTGACGGCCGCTCCCCCAGCCCTTTAAACGTCTCGAAACACCTTTTTTCGCCCGTGCCTTTGCCTAACCCGTCTTTAA
>CAZPYQ010000025.1:0-14227 GCA_964590585.1 uncultured Planctomycetia bacterium
AATCCGAGTAACGCCTGCCACCTCCGTATTACCGCGGCTGCTGGCACGGAGTTAGCCGTGGCTTCCTCTGCCGGTACCGTCAACCCAGTACCCTTATTAGTGGTACTGGGCTTCATCCCGGCTGACAGCGCTTTACAATCCGAAGACCTTCATCGCGCACGCGGCGTCGCATTGTCACCCTTTCGGGCATTGCAAAAGATTCTCGACTGCAGCCTCCCGTAGGAGTCTGGGCAGTGTCTCAGTCCCAATGTGGCTGACCATCCTCTCAGACCAGCTACCCGTCAAAAGCCTTGGTGGGCCGTTACCCCGCCAACAAGCTGATAGGACGCGAGCCCATCCCCCGGCAACAGGCCCCGTATTGCTACGGGATCCCCGCTTTTTACCGCGAGCCCCATGCAGGGCCGTGGTCATATTCGGTTTTAGCCCGCCTTTCGGCAAATTATTCCCAACCGGAGGGTAAGTTGCTCACGCATTACTCACCCTTTTGCCACTATTCTTACGAATCGTGCGACTTGCATGCCTAAACCACGCCGCCAGCGTTCACTCTGAGCCAGGATCAAACTCTCCAATTATAAATCTTAAGAGGTTTCATCTTGGCTTATCTTGGTCGTTTAGACTTTTAAACCCGTTTTCAAAGAACGGTTCGCATAAAAAATCCCGCAAGACGACGGGATTTTAGAAATAAGAAAGGCATCGAAACGATGCCTTTAAAATTCATCCTCTCTTACCGGTAAATGTGCCTCAAATTGTCAAGGCGAAGTGTACAATACCTTCTCCTTTGTCTTCCCTGTAATATATTATTATATATAGGGTGCTATAAAAGATACCATATGAGCACTGTCTTGTCAAGCATTTTAATAAAAATTTTCAAGCCTACCGGGAAGGCCTCTTGGAATGCCAGGATGTGGGGTTGAAACGATGCCTGTCTTGCGGCTGGTGCCGGTACCTTCCGCGCCTGGAGCCCGCCCCTGAGGCGTCTTTGGGGCGATAGGTGAACTTTTCGCTGGGAAACTCCGGGTGTTTGGATATGGGCAGCGTCTTCTTGATGACCTTTTCGATATCCCGGGCTTTCAGACCCTGGTCAGGTGTCGCCAGAGAGATCGCTCTCCCCTCATGTCCGGCCCTTCCCGTGCGGCCGATCCGGTGCACATAATTTTCCGCATCCTCCGGAAGGTCGTAGTTGATTACCAGTTCTATGCCTTTTACGTCTATGCCGCGCGCAGCGATATCGGTCGCGACCAGTATCCTGTACCTTCCGGATTTGAAGCCGTCCAGCGCCTCCCGGCGCTGGGCAAGCGTCCTGTCCGAGTGTATCTCCGCGGCATTATGACCCGCGGCCCTTATCATACGCGTCGTCTTCTTGGCCCCTATCTTCGTCCGGGTAAAAAGGAGCACCGACCCCTTGTATTGAGCCAGGAGTTTTACGAGCAACTGTTTTTTATGGTCTCTACTGACGATAAACAGTTCATGCGTGATATGTTCCGCCATGGTGCCGGACGGCGCTATCTCCACGTGCACGGGAAGTTTCATGTGCGCGGCGGCTATATTTACTATCTCCGATGGTATCGTGGCCGAGAAGAGCATCGTCTGCCTGTCCTTCAGGATGAACGGCAGTATTTGCTCTATCTGCGGCATGAAACCCATGTCGAGCATCCGGTCCGCTTCGTCCAAAACGAGGATGACGACATCGTGCAGCATTATGGTCCTTTGGTTTATATGGTCCACGAGGCGGCCTGGCGTGGCTATTATTACTCTGGGGTTCTTCTTAAGGGCCTGGAGCTGAAGGTGCATGGAAGCCCCGCCAATAAGGACGGCCGTATTCATGCCGAATATATGAGCGAGCTTCTGGAAGGTTTCGTCGACCTGGACGGCAAGCTCCCTCGTCGGGACGAGTATAAGGGCGCGCCCCTTCCTCTGGGCGAGGCGCTGTATTATAGGTATGGCGAAAGCGAGTGTCTTTCCCGTGCCGGTCTGCGCGATGCCTATTATATCCTTCCCTTCTGCCGCAACGGGGATGGCCTTATATTGGATAGGCGTAGGTACGGTGAACTTCAGCCTATCCAACATCTCAAGTATCTTCGGCGCTATGCCGAGGCCGTAAAAAGAAGAATTCAATGTCTGTGTCATATGCAGACGCGTATTGTCATGATTGAAAGAGATGGATATTTATGGCCCTGGGGCCCTTATCCGACTTCTCTACATCGAATTCCACCACCTGATCCGTATCCAGGGTATCGAATTTTATATCAACCAGGGCGCTCTGATGGAAGAATATCTCCCGGCCGTCAGTATCATCTATAAAGCCGAAACCCCTATCGCGAACTAACTTCTTCACCTTTCCCTTATGCATTTCCGCTCCTCTCTTTTTGGTATTAAATATTATAACGTGATAAGCCCCGCGTGTCCATGACTATTTCGCCACCGGATAAAAAACAACGCGCTTTTAAGGCTGCGTTACTGCCGCGTATTTTACTGGTGCGTAAGTGTAACGGTGTATGGGAGAGGGCCCATATCTTAAGAGTGCCTCCTTGTGGAACCTGGTGGGATAACCCTTGTGGTGTCTAAAACCGTATGCGGGATAGGCGGCATCATATTCGCACATAATCCTATCCCTCGTGACCTTCGCTATTATAGATGCGGCGGCTATGGATATGCTCTTCGCGTCGCCGCCTACGATATATTTCTGGGGATGCGGCATATCCAGACGCATGTTTCCGTCCACGAGGATATATTCCGGCACGGCCCCGAGGGCGGCGACGGCCTTCTTCATCGCGAGCAGCGTCGCCTGATATATATTTATCATATCTATAACCTTTTCGTCGACGACACCGACTCCCACCAGGGCCTTTTTAAATATCTCCCGGTAAGCGCTCTCGCGGCCCTTCGGGGACAATTTTTTGGAATCGTCTATGACCGCCTTGAACCGCAAACTCTTCAATATGACCGCACCAGCGACGACAGGCCCGGCCAGAGGCCCCCTGCCGGCCTCGTCGACACCGGCTATTAAAGAGTACCCCTTACTCTTTAGGCTCTTCTCGTGCCTCAAGAGCCGGTTTGTCGGGCGCAGCTTCAAGCCGCTCTTTGACCCTCGTCTCTTTACCGACCTTCTTCGCGAGGTAGTAAAGTTTCGCGCGTTTGACATTGCCTTTTTTTACCACCGTTATCTTGTCGATAGAGGATGAATGTAAAGGAAATATCCTCTCGACCCCCTCGCCGTAAGAGACTTTCCTTACGGTAAATGTCTCTCCGACACCGCTACCCTTGCGGGCGATGACGACTCCTTCGAACGTTTGAAGGCGCGTTTTGCCCTCTTCCATTATCTTTACCTGGACATCGACCGTATCTCCGACATTGAACGCGGGGATATCCTTTTTCATGTATTGCGCCTGCAACAACTTTATGCGTTTATCCATATTATGCTCCTTTTATAGAAATCCAAAAAACTCTAAACACTAAACTCTAAATCCGGCCGCCTCTTCTTTGTCCTTTTGCGCGCCTCAGCCGCTTTCCAATCCTCTATGCGTTTATGGTCCCCGCTCAACAGTGCCTCCGGGACCTTCATGCCCCTGAATACGCGTGGCCTTGTATATTGGGGATGCTCCAAGAGGCCCTTCTCGAACGATTCGTGTATTATCGACTTAGGGTCCCCGACCACCCCTTTTATTAACCGCGTCACGCCGTCTATTATCACCATGGCGGGTATCTCACCGCAGGTGAGTATATAATCCCCGATCGATATCTCATCGGTAACGAGCCTTCGCACGCGTTCATCCACGCCTTCATAATGGCCGCAGATGAGGATGAGGCGTTTCTCTCTGGCTAAATTTTTGACCAGTTTCTGGTCGAGTTTTTTCCCTTGCGGCGTCAGCAGTATTACTCTTGTTTTTTTCTGGTTTCTGGTTACTGGTTTCCGGTTTCTTAGATACTTTAACGCCCTATACACCGGCTCGACCATCATCACCATGCCGTGACCGCCGCCGTACGGCTTATCATCGGCCGATCTGTGCCTGTCTAAGGTCCAGTCCCTGAGATTATGGATCTTTATCTCGAGAAGATTCTTGGCCCGGGCGCGTTTGACCATGGATTCGCCCACGACGCCCTCAAACATCTTCGGGAATAATGTCAGTATATCAATCCGCATATAAGGTTGCTGGTTAAACAAGCTAAACGGCAGACGGGCCAACCGGCAAACTAAACTTTTATCCCCTGCTTTTTAAAGAGCGTCCGGACTATCGCGGATGGTGTAGCGCCTACGCCTATCCAGTATTCCGCCCGGTCCTTCTTCACTACCACCTTGGCCGGGTCGGTCTTAGGATCATAATAACCCACTATCTCTATGGGCCTGCCGTCGCGCTGGCTCCGTTTATCCATGACGACAATGCGATGAGCCGGTTTTTTCAAGGTTCCTACTCTCTTTAAACGAATCACTGCTGGCATCTTTCCTCCTTTATTTCTCCTTCTGCCTCCATATACTCGCGCCCAGCGAGGTAAGTTTCTTCTCCAGATTCTCATACCCCCTGTCGAGGTGATATATCCTGTGAATATCGGTCCTCCCCTTCGCTACCAGTCCTGCCAGGACCAGCGCCGCCGATGCCCTTAAGTCCGAGGCCATGACAGGCGCGCCGCTTAAACCCTTGACCCCCCTTATTATCGCCGAAGGCCCCTCCAGCATGATCCTGGCGCCCATCCTGGCGAGCTCGCTTATATGCATGAACCTCTCCGGATATATCTTTTCGGTAATCACGCTTATCCCGTCTGTAACAGTCATCAGGCTCATCATCTGCGCCTGCATATCGGTCGGAAAACCGGGGTACGGCAGTGTCGTCACGTCTATCGGCCTCAACCTCCTGGCATATTTCACCCTTATGGTTTCCGAGGTCTTCTTTATATCCAGCCCGGTCTCTTCAAGCTTGTCTATTAAGGCGGTCAGGTGTTCCGCGTTCACGCCCTTAAGGGAGATATCCCCTCTCGTTATCGCGGCGGCCAGCATATATGTGCCGGCCTCTATCCTGTCCGCTATGACCGCATGTTCCGCGCCATGGAGCTTCCTGACACCCTCTACCGTTATGCGATGCGTCCCGCAACCTTTTATCTTCGCCCCCATCTTAACGAGAAAGTGTATAAGGTCCACCACCTCGGGCTCGCACGCCGCGTTCTCTATAGTGGTGACGCCCGGAGCCAGCGTCGCCGCCATTATGGTGTTCCCCGTAGCGAGCACGCTCGAGCCGAAGTGCCCCCCCAGATATACATTGCCGCCGCGAAGATTCTTCGCGTCGGCTACTATGTAACCTTTCTCTATCTTTATCGCGACGCCGAGCGCCTCAAGGCCTTTCAGATGAAGGTCTATAGGCCTCGGACCTATGACGCAACCGCCTGGAAACGATACCTCGGCCCTGTGCTTCTTCGCGACAAGCGGGCCCAGTACGCAGATGGACGCGCGCATCGTGCTCACAAGTTCGTATGGAGCCGTATGCCCCTTATATCTCGCCCCTTTCACCTTGATGACGCCATCAAGAACCTGAACCTCCGCGCCAAAGCCCTTCAGCATCTTGACCATGGTACTCATGTCCCTCAGGTCAGGGATGTTCCTGACTATCGACTCGTCGTCGGATAGGAGCGTGGCAGCCAATATAGGCAGGCATGCGTTCTTCGCCCCGCTTATCTTCACGCTGCCTTCCAGTCTTTTACCGCCCTCTACTATTAGTTTATCCATTCTTAAAATCCGATTACACAGATTATCGGTTCCGATAAACTTGCCGGATTACACAGATTAATCTGTGTAATCCTTTTTTAAACCCGTGTAATCCTTTCTATCTTTTTCGCCACTACGATCCTTTCTATTCCGGCATAGTCCTTCTTTATAAACTGAAGCCCCAGTGTCTTTGACGAATCCAGAAGCCTCCTCACCGCACCAGATTGGCCGTACCCTATCTCCAGGATAAGATAACCCTCTCTATTAAGATGAAACGGGGCTTCCTCTATGATGGCCGCCAGGATCTCCGTCCCCCGGATTCCGCCGTCAAGCGCTATCCTGGGTTCCGCCAGGACCTCCTTAGGCAGGGAAGAGAACTCTTCCGCCGCAACGTATGGCGGATTCGATATTATTATATCAAAACTGTCTTTTATATTATCAAATAGGCCGCTTCTTGCGAACCTTATGCGTTCCGATACATTGTTCAACGCCGCGTTCTTCCGCGCTACACAAAGCGCTTCTTCGGAAACGTCGGAAGCAACCATTCTACTCACTTTAGACTCTTTTGTCAAACTTATCGCTATATTTCCGCTGCCTGTGCCGAGGTCCAGGATGTCCAGCGGCCGGCACCTTAAGTCCTTTATAATGCCCAGGACGACTTCAACCAGGATCTCCGTCTCCGGCCGCGGTATCAGCACATCCGGCGTCACGAGAAACTCGTAGCCGAAAAAATTGACGGTGCCTTCTACGTATTGTTGCGGAATAATTGTATTTTTCATATTTCGTGCCGCGTGCTGCGTACGGCGTTCCGTGTTTTTACGCTGTACGCAGTACTCTGTACGCCGTACGCATCATCAGTTTTCTCCCTTAATCCTCAACTTCTTCTCCGCATCCACAAGCGCCTGGAGTACCTCATCGAGGTCCCCTTCCAGCATCTTTTCCAGGTTATGGATCGTGAACCCTATCCTGTGGTCGGTAACGCGCCTATCCGGGAAATTATAGGTGCGTATCTTCTCGGATCTATCGCCCGTGCCGACCTGCGCCTTCCGGTCGCGCGATATCTTTTTGGCCTGGTCGGATTTTATCTTGTCATAGAGGCGCGCCCTCAAGACCCTCATGGCCTTCTCTTTATTCTTGTACTGCGACCTTTCGTCCTGACACGCCACGATGAGGCCGGTCGGTATGTGCGTTATCCTAACGGCAGATTCTGTCTTGTTAACATGCTGCCCGCCTGCGCCGCCGGCCCTATAGACATCTATCTTCAGTTCTTCGGGTTTTATGGCGACATCGACTTCTTCCGCCTCCGGTAATACCGCAACGGTGGCGGCTGATGTATGTATCCTGCCGTTCGCCTCTGTCTCGGGCACTCTTTGGACGCGGTGCGTGCCGCTTTCGTATTTAAGCTTGCCGTAAACATTTTTTCCGGATATCGAAAATATTATCTCCTTGTAGCCACCCTTCTCGGATTCGTTCGAATCCATCACCTCGACCTTCCATCCCCTCTTGGCCGCGAACTTTGAATACATTCTGAAGAGATCCGCCGCGAAAAGCCCGGCCTCCAGCCCGCCTGTGCCTGCCCTTATCTCCATTATGATGTCCCGGTTCCCTCCTTCTGTATCCTCAAAGAGGAGGCTCTCAAGCTCCAACTCTATTCCGGCGAGCTTCTTCTCAAGCTGCGCCTTCTCGTCATGCACCATCCGGATGTATTCCGTGTCATGGCCCTTTTCGGCAAGAACAGCGATAAGGTCCTTTATATCCCCGGCGACTTTCATATATTCGTCGTATTTATCCACGACGGCCTTCAGGCCGGAGAGCTCCCTGGCCAACCTCTGGTATTCCAGATTGTTGGATATGACCTTGGGGTCCGCGACCAGGACCTGAAGCTCTTCAAATCTCTTTTTTTTCTTCTCCAGCGCCTTTAACATTGGACTCCCGCGATTCGTGATTCGTAGCTCGTGATTCGTGAATCGTCTCTTTCTGGGCTTGCGCCTCTTCTTTCGGGGCCTCTACCTTTTTTTTCTTCGGTTCCTTCTTCTTGGCGAGCCTCTGGGCGTAACGCTCGACCCTGCCTGCCGAATCGACCAGCTTCTGTTTGCCGGTGAAGAAAGGATGGCAACTTGAACATATTTCGACGTGTATGTTCTGCTTGGTCGAGCGCGTGTGTATCACCGCGCCGCAGGCGCACGATATCGTCGTCTCCTTGTACTGCGGATGTACTTTGTCTTTCATGTGTAACCTCCGTTTTAGCTCTCAGCTATCAGCTGTCAGCTCTCAGCTAAAAGAATTTTTGAGAATTTTTTCTCAAGCTGATAGCTGAAAGCTGACAGCTGAAGGCTTTTTTTATTTTTCCTTATTCATGCTCATTAAAAACTCGGCGTTCGTCTTCGTCTTGGCGAGCTTGCTTATGAGAAGCTGCATCGCCTCGTCCGTATTGAGTTCGTTCAATACCTTTCTTAAGAGCCATATCTTCTGGAGTTCGTCCGGATGGACAAGGAGCTCTTCCTTTCTGGTATTAGACCTTTTCATGTCTATGGCAGGGTATATCCTCTTCTGGAAGAGGTTCCTGTCCAGCTGAAGCTCCATATTGCCTGTTCCCTTAAACTCCTCGAATATGACCTCGTCCATACGGCTTCCCGTATCGACGAGTGCCGTCGCGATGATGGTGAGGCTGCCGCCTTCTTCCAGGTTCCTGGCCGCGCCCAGGAAGCGTTTCGGTTTCTGAAGCGCGTTTGAATCGACGCCGCCGGATAATATCTTGCCTGAATGCGGGACGACCGCGTTATAGGCCCTGGCCAGCCGCGTGATGGAATCGAGAAGGATGATAACGTCCCTGCCCGCCTCGACGAGCCTCTTGGCCTTCTCGAGGACTATTTCGGCTACCTGTATGTGCCTCTCGGCCGGCTCATCGAACGTCGAACTTATGACCTCGCCTTTGACAGAGCGCTGCATGTCGGTCACCTCTTCCGGCCTTTCGTCGATTAAGAGCACTATCAGGACGGTCTCCGGGTAATTGGTCGTCACGGCATTGGCGAACTTCTGCAAAAGGACAGTCTTTCCGCTGTAAGGCTGGGCGACTATCATGCCTCTCTGGCCCTTGCCCACCGGTGTTAAGAGGTCCATAACCCTCATGGATACCTCATCCGGCTTCGTCTCCAAAAGGATCCTCTCGTTAGGGTAGAGGGGGGTGAGGTTATCGAAGAGCGTCACGTCTTTTGTGTCTTCCGGATTTCCCAGGTTAACCGCCTCCACTTTAAGGAGCGCGAAATATCTTTCGCCTTCTTTCGGGGGCCTTATCTGTCCGCTAACCGTATCGCCGGTCCTTAAGTTGAATTTCCTTATCTGCGAGGGAGAGACATAGATATCGTCCGGCCCCGGAAGATAATTGTAGTCGGGGCTCCTCAAAAACCCGAAGCCATCCGGCAATATCTCGAGGACACCCACCCCGAATATGAGCCCTTCCTTCTCCGTCTTCGCCTGCAGCAGCTTGAATATGAGGTCCTGCTTTTTAAGCCCGCTTATACCGTTCACGTTCAATTCCTTGGCCAACTTTGTAAGCTCGGCTATGTTCATCGCCTTGAGATTGGCTATATCCATAATCTCCTCCAGATCTTTAACGCCTGTTTTAGGGTTTCTTTTTTCGAGCCATCATTATATATAACAAAGTCCGCTTGTCTGACTTTCTTTTCAAGCGGCATCTGATTCCCTATCCTTTCGAGGACCTCGCCTCGCGTCATCTTGAATTTGGCCGCGCACCTTTTTATCTGGTTCGCCCGCGAAGCCTTTACCACCAGAACGATATCAACCATGCGTCCTAGCCCCGCCTCCAGGAGAAGCGGCGCATCTATCACGACAGCGCGGTATTTCTTATTTTTGATGATCTCGCCTTTTATCCTGCCTATGACTAACGGATGGATTATCCCGCATAACTTCTTCAGAAGAGAACTATCTTTAAACGCCAGAGCGGAGAGTTTTTTTCTGTCTATATTTCCTTTTGAGTCCAGGATCCGGCGGCCAAAGGCCTTTATGATATCCGTATAGGCGCCCGAGCCTCTTGCCAGAGCCGCATGCGCGATCCTATCGGCATCCAGCACTTTAGCCCCCAACCCCCTGAAGGCATCGGCCACTGTCGTCTTGCCCGTGCCGAAGGAGCCGGTAACACCGATGATCAGCTGTGTCATACCTTCTTTATCTCTTCTCAATAGCGCGCTCGTACATCTCGACATAATCCTTCGCGGACCTCGTCCAGGAATAGTCGTAGCCCATAACCTTCTTGACCAGTTTAGCCCAGACCTCTTTCTTGCTATATGTGCTTACGGCCTTCTTCACCGCCGCCAAAAGCCTTTCCGCTTCATAGCCGGTGAAGGTGAAGCCGCTTCCTTCGCCCGTTGACGGGTCAAATTCGGTCACGCTATCCTTCAACCCCCCCGTCTGTCTCACGATTGGGACCGTGCCGTATTTGAAACTTATAAGCTGTCCCAGGCCGCACGGTTCGTACCTCGACGGCATTAGAAAGAGATCAGAAGACGCGTAAATCTTCTGCGCTAAGATTGCGTCGAATTTAAGAAATATCGCAGCGCTCTTGGCATGGGTCTTCTGTATCTTCTCAAAGAGGACGTGATACTTGTTGTCGCCGGTACCCAGGAGCACGAACTGGACGTCCATCTTGAGCACCTTGTCGATTATAGCGGCTACGAGATCAAACCCCTTCTGGTCCGCCAGTCGCGATATCGTCCCTATCAGGGGTATGCTTCTATTGACCTTGAGTCCCACTTCTTCCTGCAGCATCTCTTTATTCGCATACTTATCTCCGATTGTCGCGGAAGAATACTTTTTGAATATCTTGTTATCCGTTTCCGGATTCCACGCGCCATAGTCTATCCCGTTCAATATGCCGGACAATGAATCGCGTCTCGTCTTTATGACTCCTTCCAGGCCACATCCGAATTCGGAAGTCTGGATCTCCTCGGCGTAGGTCGGGCTCACCGTGTTTAAGAGGTCGGCATAGACGAGTCCCGCCTTCATAAGGTTCATCTTGTCGTAGAATTCGAAATAACGGATATTGAACAGCGACCAGTCAAGGCCCGTCTTGGGAAATTCCTCTTTGGGGAAAAGCCCCTGATAGGCCAGGTTATGGATGGTGAAAACGGTCTTCGTAGAGGCGAAGAAGGGATCGTATTTATACAAGGTATTGAGATACACCGGCACGAGCGCTGTCTGCCAGTCGTTGCAATGTATTATGTCGGGCCTGAAGTTCTCCTGTTTCGCCCTCTCCAGGACTTGCCGAGAAAAGAAGGCGAACCTGTCAAGATTGTCCTTGTAGTCGCCGAACTTATCGCCGTATAGTTGTGGCCTGGCAAAGTATCCGTCGTTTTCGACAAAGTATACCTTTACGTTCTTACCCAGTTTGCCAAAATTTTCTTTCAATTTGACGGAAGCGTATTTCGGCATGATGACGCGCACGTCGACGCCGAGTTCCTCGAGCGCCTGGGGAAGGGCACCCGCCACATCGGCCAGTCCGCCCGTCTTCGCAAACGGAACAACCTCGCTTGAAGCTAACAATACCTTTAAAGCCCCTGCCATGGTATCAGATCCTTTCTAAGTTCCAGCCAGTTCGCCCCTGTTTCTATGTGGGCCTCGACCGGAACTTTGAGTTTTATTATGTTTTCCATCTTATCCTTGACTATTTTTATTACCTCTTTCATCTCATCCGCGGGCACATTGAAGACGAGTTCGTCATGAACCTGCAATATCATCCTCGTCTTCAAACGCTTCTTCTCAAACTCCTCGTGGATCGCTATCATCGCGACCTTTATTACATCCGCCGCGGAACCCTGTACCGGCGCGTTTATCGCGATGCGCTCGGCGAACCCTTTAAGGCGCATATCATCGCTTTGTATCTCCGGGATATATCTCCTCCGCCCAAGTATGGTCGTTACGAAACCGTTCTTTTTGGCGTCCTCTATCACGCCTTCAAGGTAGGCCCGCACCTCCGGATAACGTTCAAAGTAAGCGTCTATAAACTCCTTCGCCTTGTCGACGTCTATCTTCAGGCTCTGCGACAGGCCGTAAGGGCTCATGCCGTAAATTATCCCGAAATTGACGGTCTTCGCCATACCGCGCATCTCCGGTGACACGTCTTTCTCCTTTACGCCGAATACAAGCGAGGCGGTATAGATGTGCACATCCAGGCCTTCTTTGAACGCCTTGAGAAGCGCCCTGTCCCCAGAGAGATGCGCCAGTATCCTTAATTCGATCTGCGAATAATCGGCGGACAATATCAAGTCGCCCTTAACGTAAGATACAAACGCCTTTCTTATCTTCCTGCCTTCCTCGGTCTTGATAGGGATATTCTGCAGGTTCGGGTCGCTTGACGAAAGGCGGCCCGTTGCGGTCACGGTCTGGTTAAACGAAGTGTGGACGCGTCCCGTCCTTTCGTTTATCAGTTCCGGCAGGCTGTCGACATACGTCGACTTAAGTTTCGCGAATTCCCTGTATTCCAGGAGAGTTTCCGGTAATTCATGCTTCGAGGCGAGCCTCGTGAGGACGTCCTCATCCGTGGAGAACCCTGTCTTCGTCTTTTTTATGACGGGCAGCTTCAGTTTTTCAAACAGTATTTCGGATAACTGCTTCGGGGAATTTATATTGAACTCTTCGCCCGCCAGCTCATATATCTTCTTTGTGAGCCTGTTAAGTTTCTTCTCCATGTCAGTTGAAAGGGTTTTTAGATATTTCACGTCTATCGCTACGCCGCTCAACTCCATCGCGGCCAGGACCTCTATGAGCGGTATCTCGACCTTATAGAAAAGTTCGTCGAGATCCTTCACGGACAATTCCTTCGCAAGTATATTTTTTAGCCTGAACGTCACGTCGCTGTCCTCGCAGGAGTACTTACATACCCTGCTTAATTCTACCTTATCCATCGTCGTGGCGTGCTTGCCCTTGCCTATAAGGTCCGTTATCGGGGTCGTCATCTTGTGGTTAAGATATTCGAGCGAGATGTCCTCGAGATTGTGGTTCAACTTTGAAGGATTTAAAAGGTATGACGCTACCATCGTGTCGAACGCTATGGCCTTTAACCTTATGCCGTGATTGGCCAGCACAATGTATTCATATTTGATGTTCTGTCCTATCTTCTTTATCCTTTCACTTTCGAAGAGCGGCTTCAATTTTCCAAGCACAAAATCAAGATCTAATTTTCTGTGGTCCGTGGTCTGTGGTCTGTGGCCCCTATCTTCTACTCCAACATAACACGCCTTTCCCTCCCGGAATGAAAACGATATGCCGGCGAGCCGGGCCTTCATCGGGTCCTCGCTCGTCGTCTCAAAATCGAATGCGAACTCCTTCTCTTCCTTAAGCGCGGCTACCAGCTCATCGAAACCATTTTCGTCCAAAAGCTCGTAATGCGACTTCAATTCATCCTGTGGCGTAACTATTTTAAGGAGGCTCTTGAACTCGAGTTCCCTGAATAGTCCCGCCAGCTCCGCGTTATCCGGTTCTTTTATCTCAAGGTCTTTCATATCTATTTTTATGGGGACGTGCCTGTCCACGACGGCCAGTTCTTTTGAGAGCCTGGCTATCGCTTCCTGCTCTTTAAGCATCTTCTTCTTTGCTTCTCCCTTCACCTTGTCTATATTCTTGATGAGCTCTTCCAGGCTTCCGAATTCGGATATGAGCTCCACCGCCCCTTTTTCGCCTATTCCCGTAACGCCTGGTATATTGTCTGACGCGTCGCCCATCAAGGCCATTATATCCGGTATGCTGTCCGGGCCGACATTGAACCGCTCCTTTACCTTATTCTTATCGTAGACCAGCCCCTCCTGGTGTGTACTCAGGACCTTTATGCGATCTGATATCAGTTGAAGCGCGTCCTTGTCGCCCGTCACTATATACACGTCTATATCCTTCTCCGCGGCCTTCGTCGCGATTGTCGCCAGCACATCGTCAGCCTCATATCCTTCCATCTCATATATAGGTATGTTATAAGCCAGGATTACCTGCTTTATGAGCGGCAACTGCCCTACCAGGTCGTCGGGCATCGGCTTCCTGTGTATCTTATACTCCTCGAACTTCTTGTGCCTGAAGGTCGGCCCTTTGAGGTCGAAGGCTATGGCCAGCATGTCCGGCTTGTACGTCTTCACCATCTTGTTCAGCATGGTGATGAAGCCGTATACGGCATTGGTCGGCTGCCCTTTCGAATTGGCGAGCACCCTTATGGCATAATACGCCCTGTAACAAAAAGAATTTCCGTCTACGAGAAACAGTTGTTTACGGGACATGTCTATTGTGGGTAAACTTGACCTTGGGTTTGCATTTAGATTAGAGATGTGCTTATGAGGGTCTTGATTTACTTGCCCATAATTATAATAAAATTGCTATATTTGTCAATATAAATATGCGAAAGGTTATTAAACGCCTTTAAGTCTCTCCGATAGTTTTAAGGTCCTTCAGTGCCTATCCCGCCGTTGCGGGACTTAACGGCTCTTCAGGATCACGTTCGCCTTCGCGAACGTTAAGGTCCTTCAGCGCCTAAAGCCC